>CAMVLN010000075.1 GCA_947168325.1 uncultured Elusimicrobia bacterium
CTAGTTTAGCAGATTTTGCAAATACAGCAAAAAAAGTATCACAATTGAAAGAAATAAAAAAAGATTTAGATGATTTTTTAAAAGAGTTAAATACAATAAAAAAAGATATTTCAACTACAATAGATGTATCTAAACAATTAAAAAATAGTATAACTAATGATGTTAATACAATTTGTGAGAAAATAGCTATTCCTAGTTTAAATATAAAAAATATCTCACAAATGTTATTTGGCAACAAATGGGTTATAAGAGTAGAAAAAGCTATGTATTATTTTTCAATAATAAAACAATATTTGCCAGAAAAGTCTGCTGAAGAAAAAGTAAAGGAAGTAAAACAAAGAGATAAAGGTAGAGATATTCTATTTAAAGAAAAAATATATCCAACATTACTTATTTCAAAAATAAATGTGTCGGGAACAACAACTAAAACAAAAGAAGAGCAAGGTTTGGATTTTGCTGGTTTAATAAAATATATCTCTTCATCTCCCAGTATGGTTAGTGAGCCAATAACTTTAAATATTTCAGGAAATAATAAATTACAAAAATTAGATATTGTAGGAACTTTTGATTATAGAACAAATAATTCAAAAGATTCATTAAAAGTTTCACTTTTTGGGTTATCTGGTAAAGTTTTAAATTTAGAACCAAATGACTATTTGCCTTTAATAGATACAGCAAAATTAAATTTTGTAGGAGATTTTAGTATAAATAATTCAGTGTTTAAATCTGTTGTGAATTTAGATGTTAAAGATATAAAAGAAAAAGATTTGAACTTTATAGATGGTAATTTAAAATATCTAGCACAAGTGACAAACACAATAAAATCTTTTAAGGTTAACTTGTCAGCACAAACTCAAGATAGTGAAAATTTAAATATAAAAATTAAATCAGATATAGATAAAAAACTTTATGATGCAATAAATAAATTGTTTTCTTCTAAAGTTAATGAAGCTAAAGAAAAAATTAAGCAAAAAGTTAATGAGCTTGCACAAGCTAAAGTTAAAGAAATTGAAAATAGTTTGCAAGGTAAGAAAGATGAATTATTGAAACAAATTAAAGAAAAGATTGGTTTAACAAACGATTTTATTAAGCAGATTGAAAAAGCCATTAAGAAATAGTGTCATATATATGTAAAGGACTACATAGTAATGGGTATAATTTTCATATAAATGTAAAGGAAATACTTTCCAATGATAAGAAATATTATTAAAAGGGTTTTATTAATTTTTGCAGGTATATTTTTATCTTTAATTTTATTGGAGTGTGGGTTAAGATTAGCAGGTTTTGCTAGTTTCCAATATCAACGATACAAAAATAATAAAGTATTAAGACAAAAAAAACAGTATACAATAATGTGTTTGGGGGAGTCTACTACTGCTGGGCAATATCCTATTTGGCTACAAGAAATATTAAATAAGAAATATCCAAACAAATTTTCTGTTGTTGATTGTGGAATTAGAGCAACTAACCTTCAAAATATTTTAAAATTGCTTGAAGATAATATTAATAAATATAAACCTAATATTGCTATTTGTATGATGGGAATTAATAATAGTTTAACACAAAAAAGAGATGATATTGGTAATATTGAATATATTAAACAAAGTAATAACACAAATTTAAAAATTTATAAATTATATTTATTAATTAAGCAACATTTAAAAACTTTAATTCAAAAAGGAAACACTGTTTTTGCAGTAATAAATTTTAAAGATGATAATTCATTATTTAAATATGCTAGTTATTTAAAAAAATCTGAAAAAGATAAAGAAAATGAAAAAATATTAAAAAAAATATTAAAAGATAATCCAAACAATAAAAAAGCTTATGTAGAATTAGCTATATTATATTCTGATTACCTATGTAAACCAGTAATTGCTTATAAAATGGCAAAAAAAGGGATTGATAAAAATTTTAGTTTTAAAAAGGAATGGTATTATAAAATTATTTTTCAAAATAAACAAAATATTAATGAGTTAAAATACTACATAAATAAAATGATAAAAGAAGATTTGTACATATTCAATTTAGATATTAAATATTTTTTATATGGGTATATAAAAGATTTTGTTACTGAAGAACAAAGACAAATTATATTAGAAATAATAATAAATAACGATAGTAGTGATAGTAGAGAATATGGGTTAATGGCAATAGACAATATGAGGAAGAAAGAATATGAAAAAGCTCAGGAATATTTTAACAAAGCAGAAGAAAATAGATTAAGTTTTCCAAATAGAGAAACTTATCATTTATACAAATTAATAATAAAAAAAATGATAGATAAAAATATTAAAATAATTTGTATGCAGTATCCTGTAAGAAGTATAAAATCTTTACAAGAACAATTGAAAGAAGAACAATATTATAATGAACTTACTTTTATAAGTAATGAAAAAATATTTAAAGATGCTTTGATGAAAAAAAGGTATAATGAAATATTTACAGATCAATTTGCTGGAGATTTTGGGCATTGTACAAATTTAGGTAATACAATGATTGCAGAAAATATAGTAAAAACTTTAGAAAAGATGTTAAATTTAAAATTAAATACATGAGGAAACAATATGGGAAAAAAAGTCACAACAAAACAAAATCAAAAATTTTGGCATAGTATAGAGGTTAATGATGTATTAAAAGAGTTTAACACTAATATACAAACTGGTCTTAAATCTAGTGAAATAGAAGATAGACAACAGAAATATGGAAAGAATGTGTTAACACAGAAAAAAGGTGACGGGCCTATAAAAAGATTTTTTTTACAATTTCATAATTGTTTATTATATGTGTTGATAGTTTCTGGCTTTGTTACTTTATTTTTGCACGAGTGGGCAGACTGTATTGTAATTTTTGGTGTAGTGTTAGTTAATGCTATTGTAGGTTTTGTTCAAGAATCAAAGGCACTAAAATCTTTAGAAGCACTTGCAAAATCAATGACGACACAAGCTGTAGTTTTAAGAGATGGTCAAAGAATGCATATAGATTCTTCTGAAGTTGTTCCTGGTGATATTTTATATTTTATTTCTGGAGATAAAGTTGCTGCAGATATAAAACTTATTTCGTCAAGAGAATTACAAATTAACGAATCTGCTTTAACAGGGGAATCTTTGCCGGTAGAAAAAAATATAAATACATTACCGTCTTCAACTGTTCTTGCAGATAGGAAAAATATGTTGTATGCTTCAACACTTGTAACTTATGGTAGTGGTAAAGGAATAGTTGTATCTACTGGTGATAATACAGAAATTGGGAAAATTTCTCAGCTAATTTCTTCTACAGATGCACTTGATACCCCTCTTACACAAAAAATGTCGAAATTTAGTACATTTTTAGTTTATTTAATTATGTCTATGGCAATGGTTACTTTTATAGTTGGGATAGTTTATGGACAACCTTGGAAATTAATGTTTACTGCAGCTATCGGGCTTGCAGTTGCAGCAATTCCTGAAGGGTTACCTGCGGCAATGACTATAACACTTGCTATAGGTGTTTCTAGAATGTCTAGAAAAAAAGCTATTATTAGAAAACTTCCTGCAGTAGAAACACTTGGTAGCACAACAGTAATTTGTTCAGATAAAACAGGGACACTTACAGAAAATCAAATGACAGTTGTAGAACTGTTTACTGATGGTCAAATATTTGAAGTTTCTGGAACAGGATACAGTTTTGATGGAAAAATAAAAGTAAAGGAAACTAATACTATTGTAGGGTTAGAATATTCTAAATCATTTAAATTATGTTTACAAGCAGGTTATTTATGCAACGATTCAAAAATAATTTCTATTGATGGAAGAAACGATGTTCAAGGGGATCCAACAGAAGGGGCATTAATAGTTTCAGGAGCTAAAGCAAAACTTAATAATGAACTTATAGAAGAATTCCCCAAACTTGATACTATACCTTTTGAATCTCAATATCAGTATATGGCAACACTACATAACAATGGCAACACAAACATTGCTTTTATAAAAGGAGCATTGGAAAAAATTACAGCTATGTGTTCCTATATGCTTGATGAAAAAGGAAACAAAATTGAATTTAATAAAGAACAAATATTGAAAGTTGCAAATGATATGGCAGCAAGAGGTTTGAGAGTTTTATGTTTTGCATATAAAGATATAGATTCAAATATTTCTCAAATTAAACATGAAGATATACTAACAGGATTAACTTTTGTAGGTCTTCAAGCAATGATAGATCCAGCAAGACCTGAAGTTATTGAAGCAGTCAAAAAGTGCCATAGTGCAGGAATTAGAATAAAAATGATTACAGGTGACCATGCTTTAACCGCTTCTGCAATTGCAAAAGCTATAGGTATAGTTAAAGGTGAAAAACCAAACTATACTGCAATAACAGGGAAAGAACTTGAACAATATGATGATGAACAATTAAAAGATATAGCAACAAACTATTCTGTTTTTGCAAGGGTAACACCTGAACAAAAGTTAAGACTGGTAAGAGCATTACAGTCTAGAAACAACATCGTTGCAATGACAGGTGATGGAGTAAATGATGCTCCTGCACTTAAACAAGCAAACATAGGTATAGCTATGGGTATTACAGGAACAGAAGTTGCAAAAGAATCTGCAGATATGGTTTTAACTGACGATAATTTTGCATCAATAGTTGCAGCAGTTGAAGAAGGAAGAGGTGTTTTTGATAATATAAGAAAATTTATTATTTGGACTTTACCTACAAATATGGCACAAGGTTTTGCTATGATGGTAGCAATATTTTTAAATAGAACACAATTACCTATTTTACCTGCACAGATTCTTTGGATAAATATGTCGACAGCTTTATTTTTGGGAATGATGTTGTCTTTTGAACCAAAAGAAGAAGGTATAATGGATAGACAACCTTTAGATCCAAAAATGAAAATTATGGATGGAATTTTTTGGTATAGGCTTATGATAATAAGTATTTTAATTGTTAGTGGGGTTTTTGTATTATTTGATTATGAACTCTCACATGGTGCGACACTTGAACAAGCAAGGGGTGTAGCAGTTTCAGTATTTATAGTTTGCCAAAGTATGTATTTATTAAATTGTCGTTCAATGTCTAGATCTATGTTTAGTTTAGGACTTTTTTCAAATCCATATATATGGCTTGGAATATTTATAATGTTTGCTACACAATTTATATTTTTGTATGTTTCACCAGTAAACAATTTTTTCTCAGTTACAGCAATAGGAGTATCTTCTTGGATAAGACTTTTTATTTTAGGATTTATAGTTTATGGGGTTATAGAAACAAGCAAGTTTATAGGAAATATTGTAAGGAAGAAGTAAATTAGTTAAAAAAGTTAAATGTTAAAGATTATTATTGATTTTATTAGAAATTGTAAATTATTTATCAAGTAATATAGTATAAAACCCTAAAATTAATATACTTAAATATTTTTATGATTATAATTATATGTTAATTATAAAAATAATTGTAAGATAGAACTTATTGCTTTGTCTTTGTTTTACAAAAGATTGCAGAAAATATAGTAAAAACTTTAGAAAATATATTATGTTTAAGAGGTAATTGAAATGGAAAAAATCTTTGAAAGATTACAAAAAGTAAAAAGTATAGCACCATTAATTCATCACATTACTAACTATGTGACAGTTAGAGATTGTGCTGATATTACAAAATGTTTTGGAGCTTCACCTGTAATGGCTGATGCCATTGAAGAAGTTCAAGAGATGGCAAATATTGCAAATGCACTTGTTTTAAATATAGGAACTTTAAATAGTAACATTATAGAATCAATGAAAGTTGCAGGTAAACAAGCTAATAAAAAACAAATTCCAGTAGTTCTAGATATTTGTGGAGTAGGTGCAACAAGTTTTAGAAACAATAAAGCAAAAGAGCTTTTGTCATCAATAAAAATAACAGTGTTGAAAGGTAATGTTTCTGAAATAGCTGCAATTGCAGGATTTGAAACTCAAACTAAAGGTGTTGATGCAGGGTCTGTTGAAACAAATATAATAGAATTAGCAAAAGGTTTGGCAACAAAATTAAATGTTGTAGTAGTAATTACAGGTGCTGAAGATATTGTATCTAACGGTAAAGATACATATATAGTAAAAAATGGTTGTGCTAAAATGGGTAATATTGTTGGGACAGGTTGTATGTCTTCATCAATTGTTGGAACTTTCTGTGCGATTGAAAAAGATTATGCATTGGCTTGTGTATCTGCTTTAGTATGTTTTGAAATTGTAGCTGAACTTGCTCAAAAAGAGGCTATTGGTTTAGGAACTTTTAAATTAAAATTGTTTGATAAAGTTTCAAGTTTAAATGAAAGTGTAATAAATGAAATGAAAAATTTTACATTAATATAAAATATATGTGCTATAATGTACAGTCAAAATATATAGCTTATTTGAGAAAAGTTGAGTTTTTTAGAAATATGGATATTTTGGAAATATCAAAAAATTATGAAGTAATTTTTGTCAATTGTAAGTTAAATAAAATATACATAAATATTTAGGGTAGTGGGTAGTATGCAAGAAGAAATAATACGAAAAATTAATGATTTTAAAAAGCAAAGAAATGCTGTAATTTTAGTCCATAATTATCAAAAACAAGAAATTCAAGAAATTGCAGATTTTATTGGTGATTCTTTGGGACTTAGTAGAGAAGCAGCAAATACTAATGCAGATGTAATTGTTTTTTGTGGTGTTCATTTTATGGCAGAAACTGCCTTAATTTTAAATCCTAATAAAAAAGTGTTGTTGCCTGATTTAAGTTCAGGTTGCCCCATGGCAGATATGATAACAGAAGAGCAATTAATACAATTTAAAAAAGAAAATCCACAAGCAACTGTTGTTACATACATAAATTCAACTGCAGAAGTTAAAGCAGAGACTGATATTTGTTGTACATCATCGAATGCAATAAATATTGTTAAATCTATTAAGAATGACAAAATTATCTTTTGCCCTGATAGGAATTTAGGTTCTTATGTACAAAAAGTATTAAACAAAAAACTTATTTTATGGAATGGATATTGCCCTACTCATATGAGAATATTACCTGAATATGTTATTAAACAAAAGAAGAAACATCCTAATGCATTATTTTTAGCTCATCCTGAATGTCAACCTGCAACGGTAGATTTAGCAGATGAAGTGTTATCTACAACAGGAATATTAAATTATGTAGCAAAAAGTGATAAAGACGAATTTATTATAGGAACAGAAAACGAAATAACATTTATGTTGCAAAGAAAATATCCTAATAAAAAGTTTTATACTGTTACAGATTTAGCAGTGTGTCCCAATATGAAAAAAAACTCTTTAGAGAAAGTTTTATATGTATTACAGGAAATGAAAAATGAAATTAAGGTTAGAAAAGATATAGCAAGCAAAGCTATTATTCCTATACAAAGAATGTTGAAAATAAGATAACATGAATATTAATCTATTTAGTCAATATTATAGTTTACTAAAAAGTTCAAATTTTGGATTAAAATTAGATTA
>CAMVLN010000076.1 GCA_947168325.1 uncultured Elusimicrobia bacterium
TAAAACAAAAGAAAAATCTTCAAGTATTTCTCATTTCTTTACTGTAAAAGCCAATTGTAAAATTAATTTTTTAGATGTACCTTTTTTAAGAGCAAATAAAGTGTTGTTTGATATGGATATAACAAATATAACACCTGGCTTTAAAAATATAAAAGGATATTTAAAATTAGATTCTAGTAACGGTATCATAAAAGATATTTATAAACTTACTGAAGCAAGTGCATTAACAAAAGGATTATTTTTATCACTTAAAGTAATAAGCAATGTTATAAACACTTTAAATGTATTGGATTTATTAAGCAGTCTCGGTTCAGTACTTAAGTCACAAGATAATGCTATAAAAGAAAATGAGGCAATTGTAAAACATCAGAAAATAGATGGAAAAATAGAATTTTCTTCTTTCCTTACAAAATTGGATTTTTTAAACGGGAATGCAAAAATAGAAAAATGTTCTTTTGTTTCAAATTTATTATCTTTTAGAGTAAAAGGGAATATGAACTTTAAAGAAAACGATTTGGGTATGACTGTATTTACAGCACCTGGTTCACATGAAGTTGATGGTATTATGCCTTTAACAATGAAAATATATGGAACTATGGATGAACCTAAAGGCTCTTTAAGTTTATTGGGAAGTGTTTCATCTTTGGTAGGAGATATGCTAACGAAAAATATTGTTTCCGACAAATTAAAAAAAGGTTTTTCCGCATTGTTTGGATTAAAGAAAAATGATGAAAAAGATAATGAAATTAAAGAAGATGTAAACTATTCCACAACTATGATAAAACCTTCAAATATTGAAACAAAGTAAATTAAAAAAAAGAAAATTTATTTTGTAAAAGGTATGACACAAAAAGGACTTCAACATATAAAAGAGCTAATAATAAAAAAGAATGGATTATTAGTAAAAAAAGAAAATATAGAGTTCAAAAAGCAACAAAAGAATAGATGGTATGAAAAAGGAATAAAAACATGAGAGTTTTAGAAAAAGAGACAAAAGAAGTACAATAGAAAACATTTATATTAGAATTATATGACAGATAAGTGTTAGAGTATGTGAAGAAGAGCTTAAAAGTAAATCGGTCAACTATATACTCATAAAAAAAAGCAGTTTCTTTTAATATAAATACAAACAGATAATGGATTAGAAATATAAAAATATTTTGATAAAAATACAAAAGATGATAAAAAAATGAATTATTCTAAAAATCAAAAGATAGAAACAAAAAAGCATCTGTAAAAAGATTTAATAGAATAAAATAAAAATACTTCAATCATTTAGAGAATGCATAAGATATTAAAGAAATCAATGTAAGGTTAAAAATTTTTTGTATAACTTCAAAAAAGTACATAAAGGTTTAAATTATAAACCCACTATAGAGAAATTATTAATAAAACTTTGCTAAACTAATTTCGCCAAAAAATCAAATATGTTATGAACGACTACATGGGATTGATAAATTTTTCATAATGATATAAAATGAAAATATGTATAAGAAGAGTATAGATTTGATAGCTGTTTATCCTGGCAGTTTTGATCCTCCTACAAGAGGGCATATTGATATTATTAATAGAGCATCCAAAATTTTTCCAAGAGTAGTGGTTGCTGTTACATGTAATTATAACAAAAAACATATGTTTAGTTTAGAGGAAAGAGTTTCTATGATGAAAGAAGCTCTTTTTAAGGTTAATAATGTTAAAGTAGAGTCTTTTTCCGGTTTGTTGGTTAATTATCTTGATAATATAAAAAGTTTTTGTATAATAAGAGGATTGAGGGCTTTGTCTGATTTTGAATATGAATTTCAGTTAGCTTTAATGAATAGAAAATTAAAAGAAGATGTAGAAACAGTATTTCTAATGCCTGACAGGGAACATACTTTTTTATCATCTAGTATGGTTAGAGAGATTGCCTTTTTGGGAGGTAATTTTAAGAATTTTGTTCCAAAAAATATATATAAAAAAATAATTAAAAAGATATCAAAGGAAAATAAAAGTGTATAATTTGATGGATTTATTGGTTCAGGTTTCAAATAACAAGGGTTCAGATTTACATCTTGTTGTTGGTTTACCTCCAATGATGAGAGTGAATAAATTTTTTTGTCCATTAGGAACAGAAGCTCTTACAGAAGATGATACTAAAGGTTTAGCATATTCAGTTTTAAATCAAAGGCAAATTGAAAATTTTGAAGCTAAATTAGAGCTAGATTGTGCTATTTCTATAAATGACATTGGACGATGTAGATTGAATATATTTAAGCAACAAAGAAAGATTTCTTTAGCATTAAGAGTTATTCCTCACGAGTTTTATACTTTTGAACAGTTAAGGTTGCCAAAGGTTGTTTACGATTTAGTTAATTTACAAAAAGGGTTAGTTCTTATTACTGGTGCAACTGGTTCAGGAAAAACAACTACACTTGCTTCCATGATAAATTATATAAATGAGCATAGAAAAAGTCATATTATTACAATAGAAGATCCTATAGAATATATACACAAACATAAAAATTGTATAGTTAATCAAAGAGAAGTTGGAATAGATACGGAATCTTTTGCGACTGCATTAAGGAGTGTTTTAAGGCAAAATCCGGATATTATTCTTGTTGGAGAAATGAGAGATTTAGAAACTATATCTTCTGCAATTACACTTGCTGAAACAGGTCATTTGGTTTTTGCTACACTTCATACGATAGACACATCATCTTCAGTAGATAGAATAATAGGTGCTTTTCCTTTAAATCAGCAAGAACAAATAAGAGTACAATTAGTTCAAGTATTACAAGCTATTTTTTCTCAACAATTGGTGCCTCATATATCTGGTAAAGGTATGGTTTTAGTAAGTGAAGTTATGACTATTAATGATAGTGTAAAAAATATAATAAGAGAAAAAAAAGTGGAGCAGTTGTATTCTGTTATACAGACAAGTAGACACATTGGTATGCAAACAATGAATCAATCTCTACTTGATAGTGTAAAAAATAGATTAGTTTCGCCCCAAGTAGCTTTTGAATATTCGTTAAAAAAAATAGAGCTTGAAAGTTTACTAAAAAATATTTAAAACAGCGGTTTTTTAGAATCGTAAATGCAAAAAGATAAAAGATTTACAATTATTGAATTTGTAGTAGCTATATTAGTTATTTTATTGATTACATTAATTTGTTATCCTAAGTTTCTTGATATTTTAAGAAAATCTAGTGAGCAAGCTACTGTAGCGAATTTAATAGCTTTACGAAGTGCAATTGCTATTTATTATGCAGATAATAACGGATGCTTTCCTGGTGATGATATAGAAAAATCTTTACTTGCTGATGATGGTAAATATATAAAATATATTCCTAAAGCATATTGCCCACCGTATACTAATCCAACAAATGAAATAACTACAAAGCCAACAGGAAAGTCTGGAAAATGGGTTTATCAAGTTGTAGATAGTACTGTCACTGGCAGACAAGCAGGAGAATTATGGATAGATTGTGATAAAAAAGATTCTAAAGGTGTTATTTGGAACACATATTAAGAGAGAAAGAATTAAAAAATTATAGATATTTTTATTTAAAGATTGTTTAAAAATTATTTTTAAGGTAAATATATGTTTGAATTTTTTGTTGTTTGTTTTTTAGGACTTATTTTTGGAAGTTTTGCAAATGTGTGTATATACCGGATGCCAAGAAATATGTCTGTAGTAAAACCAAATTCTCATTGTATAAGTTGTAATGCTTTTATTAAGTGGTATGATAATATTCCAATAGTTAGCTACATTTTTTTAAAAGGTAAGTGTAGAAGATGTAAAAGTAAGATTTCTCTAAAATATCCATTAGTTGAATTTTCCTGTGTAATTTTGTTTTTATCAATGTATTACTTATATGGTTTTGCATTTATGTTAATCCCTTTTTGTTTGTTAGTTTTTTCTTTGCTTGTTACAACTATAATTGATTTTGAATTTAAAATAATACCTGACGAAATATCCTTTATGCTAATGATAGTTGGGTTTTTTACAAGTTTTTTTAATTTAAATCTTGGTGAAACAATAGGACAAAGAGTTTTAAATTCTTTTTTAGGTTTTTTAGTAGGCGGTGGTTCTTTATTTATAATAGCAGTTATTGGAAAATTTATTTTTAAAAAAGATGCTATGGGTGGTGGTGATATAAAAGTAATGGCAGGGGTAGGTACTTTTATCGGATGGGATAAAGTATTGTTTGCTATTTTTGTAGCTTCTTTATTTGGAAGTATTGTTGGTATAATCTTAATAATTTGTAAAAAAATTGGAAGGAAACAAGAAATTCCATTTGGTCCATATTTAGCTCTATCTTCTTTTTTAACATTATTTTTGTCTCCGCAGATGATTATAAATTATTTATTTATGTTAGAAGAAAAATTTTTTTTAAAATATTTGCTTATTGATTTACAAAATTTCTAGGTAATTTATTTTATGTCAAATATAGAAAAAAGTATTTTTGCTCTTATTTCTTTCATATTATCTGCAGTAATTGTTATTTCAATACTTTCTAAATTTTCGTTTTTATTACCTATTCAAGTAGCGGTTTTTTTAGTTTTGTTGTTTTTAACTATTATATTATTTAATAAATATAGTATAAAAAAAAATGCTTATATTGTTTTTTCTGCTATACTAGTAATAGCATGTGTAATTTCGTATATTTATGCAGATTTTAAAATAAATGTTAGAGATTATATTTTTATTTTAGTTACATCTTTGTTCGCCGGTTTTAATTTTTCTTTCTTACCGATGGATTTTAAAAAGAAAGTTTTTTTGGTTCCTGTATTTATTGCATTATGGCTATCAATGATTTTATTTACTAGATTTATATCTTCTCCGCACAGTTTTTTTATTGGTGATAATTTTTACGATTCAATGGCTTTAAATATAAATGTTATAGCAGGATTTTTAGTTTTAGTTTATCCTTTATTTTTTATTTTTATAAAAGATAACAAAAATGTTAATGTTTTTATTGCAATGACAATATTTGTTCTTTTTGCTATATTTCTCACAAAGAGTAGAATTGGTATTTTCTTATCATTTGCTGTTACAATAATATTTTTATTGTTGCATAGAAAAAAGAGTAGATGTATAAAATTTTTAGTAATAGCGGGAATTATATTATTGATTTTAGCTATATTTTATACTTCTTTTTTAAAAATAAATTTTAATAGTATTTCTGATAGAATTATTTGGTGGAAAACAGCATATTTGATGTTTAAAAAAAATATATTTTTTGGATGTGGGTTAGGAAACTATACAGTTTTGTTTAAAACTTTTAGACCTGAATTAGTATTAAATACATTATATGCACATAATATAATTTTAGAACTTTTAGCAGAAATTGGAATTTTTGGTATATTATCTTTTATAGCTCTAATTGGTTCTTTCTATATTAAAATAATAGATAAAATAGCAGAAAAAAAGGATGTATCCTTTTATATACCTGTTTTTTTTAGTGTAACGACTTTTTTGATAATGAATTTGTTTGATTATAATTTTTTTGTTCCAGCAAATATGTTGATGTTTTTTGTAGTAGTATCTTCTGTTTTTAATTTAGATTTAAATAAATCACAAAATAATAAAATTAATACTATAGTTTTAATTAGTTTATATTCTATTTTTGCAATTTTTGTTGCTAAGCCTGTAATTGGACAAATACATTATAAAAAAGGAATAGAATTTTATGTTGCAAATCAGTATAAAATAGCTATAGAAGAATTTGAAAAGGCAATAAAATTTGATAAAAACAACCCAGAATATTATGCTCAAGTGTCCAGAGCTTATTTTGCTTTATATGATAAGATGAGGGAAGTAGGTCAAATATATGCTGATAAGGCAATAGAATATAATAAAAAAGCTATAGAGCTATATAAAAATAGTGGAGATTTAAGAGCTTCTTTGGCATTGATTTATTGGAATAAAGGGCAAAAAGAACTTGCTTTAAAAACTATGCAAGAAGCTATAAAGTATGATAGATTTAATCCATATTTTGAAGAGAATTTGTATAAAATGAAAAATTATTAGTCATAACAAATTTTAGGAGTTTACTATAAAAAAATATATTTTTAAAATTAGTTTAGGTTGTTTGGTTAGTGTAATATTAGTGTGTTTATGTATAAGAAATATAGATTTTGAACAGTCAATATCATTATTAATAAATGCGAATATTAGACTAATAGTGTTAGGGCTGTTTATTTATATAAGTTCTTATATTGTTAGAAGTTACAGATGGGATTGTATTCTTGCTCCACTTAAAAAAATGAAATTATTTCAAAGTTTTTTTTATTTAGTTTTTGGTTTTTTTATGAATAATATTTTGCCATTAAGATTAGGAGAATTTGTTAGAGCTATTGTTGCAGGAAACAAACTGTGCATTTCTAGAAGTGGAGTTTTTGCGACAATAGTTGTAGAAAGATTAATGGATGTTATAATTTTTATAATATCATTTTTTTTAATTGCAATATTTGTTTCAAATATTCCTCATTGGTTACAGAAAATTTTTATAGTTTGTGCATTAATTTTTGGAATTATATTTATAGCTTTGTTTTTTATATCAAAAAATGAAAATAAATTTTTAAAATTCTTATATAAATTTCAATTATCAACAAAATTAACAGAATTAGTGAAAACAATTTTTTTAAAGTTTGCAAGTGGACTAAAATTTTTTCAGAATAAAAAATTGTTTATTGTAGTTTTTATTACTTCAATATTAGTTTGGATTATAGAAGCTTATGCATATAAAACATTATTTTTAGCTTTTGGTCTACATGTTTCTATAATACAGTGTTTATTTGTTATTGTAACTACAGGAATTGCTACAATGTTGCCAACAGCACCAGGTTTTATAGGTGCAATAGAAGGTGTTGGTATGGTTACACTTCAAATATTTTCAATAGAAGAAACAGTTGCTTTTACATCTATGGTTGCAATACATTTTACAGAAATGATGGCAATTTATATTTTAGGTTTTGTTGGAATGATTAAAGAAAAAATATCTTTTTTGGATTTGTTTAATTTTGCATTAAAACAAAAACAAGAGGCACAAGAGCAAAATGGAAAGTAAAAAAAGTAAGGTTGTTGTTGTTATGCCAGCTTATAATGCTGCACAAACATTGAAGCAAACACTAAATTCAATACCAAAGGACTCTTATGATGAAGTTCTAGTTGTTGATGATAATTCTTGTGATGACACGGTAAAAGTTGCTAAAGAATTAGGACTTAAAGTTATTAAACATAACAAAAATATGGGTTATGGTGCAAATCAAAAAACTTGTTATAAAACAGCTCTTGAAATGGGTGCAGATATTGTAGTT
>CAMVLN010000077.1 GCA_947168325.1 uncultured Elusimicrobia bacterium
TATTTTAATTATCCTCAAAAGCCAAAAAGTGATGTATATATATATAGATTTAACATAACAATACAAGAACAATTTTTTAATCATATATAAGACAACAAAGATATTAATGAGATAAATAAACAATTAATACAATAATTATGTTGGTATAATTTTATCAAATGACATAAAGATTTAAATTATATAACACCATATATAACACAAATAGAATTTATTAACAAAATTTTGATAAACTAATTTTACTTAAAAAGTCCAATATGTTATGAACGACTACACCGTTTTGACAAAATATATAAAAATTTATATAATCTGCCCGTAGTCAGAATGTGGTATCTTTCTATTAGTTTAAGCATTGTATATATGGGTGGATGGCGGAACTGGCAGACGCACAGGACTTAAAATCCTGAGGCTCGCAAGAGCCGTGAGGGTTCAATTCCCTCTCTACCCATGTTTTTATTTTGTAGAGGAAAAAGATGACAGATAGTAAAAAAGATATATTAGTAGATTTTTCAGTAATAGAAAAAAGTATACAAACATATACTTTAAAAGATAGAGGAATAGAAGCTATTCCTATAGATAAAATTATTGGTAGTTTAGGTAGATATTTAGATTTTTCAGAAACTTTACTTCCTAAAAAAACAGATGGTAGTTCTAGATATGAATATATAAAATCTTTAATGGAAAAGGGAATAAATTTAGAGCCAATACAAGTGTATCAAGTATTAGACAATTATTTCATTATAGATGGTCATCATAGAGTATCTGTAGCTAAAAATGAATTTAAGGCAAAATACATAGATGCACAAGTAACTGAAATAAAATTTAATTACAAATTATCAAAAGATAAAAATTATACTTTTGATTCTGAAAGTACAAAAAAATTTTTAATTAAATTAGAAGAAGATACTTTTCAACATGCAACTTTTCTAAACAATAAAATTTTAATACATCCATTGAAGGTAACCGAATTAAAAAGTTTTGCATTACTTCAGCAAGAGATATTAGATTTCAAAAAAAATTATAACAACGGTGAACTTGCAAAAAAATCTATTATATTTTCATCTTATAAATGGTATGCAGAAAGATTTTTACATGCACTAAATTTGATGAAAAAAGAAGATATTTTATCAAAATTTAAAAATAGAACCTTTACAGACTTGTATGTATGGATACAAAGGCATAAATATTTTTTAAGTCAGCAAGCAGGACATGATGTAGGTTTTGATTTTACTGCACATGACTTTATGGAAAAATATAAAGATAAGAAGTTTCTTGATATTATTCCATCAATATTTACTGATATTATAAAATTTTTAGTAAAGTAACTACAACAATAAGGATACTTATGAAAATTCTGGCTGTATCTGATAAAGAAGATACAAAACTTCACGATTTTATACTTCAAAATCCGGAAATTATAAAGAAAATAGATTGTATTGTATCTTGTGGTGATTTATCAAAAAATTATTTAGAATTTATAGTTGATAGTGTAAGAAAATATTTCTTCTTTGTTGAAGGGAACCATCCTACTTTTAATAATAGTCCAATAACAAATTATTTAGATAAAGTAGTTGACAAACTATATCCTAATGAACAACATTGTAATTTGGGTGGAACAAATTTACATTCAAGAATAGAAATATTTAAAGATTATATCCTTGTAGGATTTGAAGGTTCTATGAGATACAATCAAAAATCTTACCAATATACAGAAAAAGAAATGTCTAAAATTGTAAATAAAGTTGCATACCAAATTAGAAAACAACAATTTTTTGATTTCATATTTAGAAGGAAAAAGAAACAAATAATAGTTATATCTCATGCACCAATATCAAATATTCACGATAAACAAGATGCTTGTCATAAAGGGTTTATGTGTTTTAAAAAGTTTTTAGATAAATTTAAGCCATTAATTTGGTTTCATGGACATGTACACTTTGAAGGACAAACTACAGAACAAATCACAAAAGTTGAAAAAACCACAGTTGTAAATGTATGTGGTTTTCATATAGTAAGCATAGAAAATAATAAAGTTGAAATTGTTTCAAATATTAAAGTTTTAACAAGTGCAATATAAAACTATAAACATAATATAAAAAAACAGACATAAAAAAACGGAGAGGGAGGGATTCGAACCCTCGGTACAGGCTTTCACCTGTACACCGGTTTAGCAAACCGGCGCACTAGACCAACTATGCGACCTCTCCAACTCTAGCTGATTATACCATAATTCTAAAAAAACTACAATTTTTTTCATTAATAATATTATTGTAACAAAAGTGTTTTTGGAAAAAATAAAGAAAAAATATAGATTATAGTTTTATTTAAAATATTGGATAATCTATTTATTAAATTTATTTTGTTTGTTTGTTTTTGTAAATCGTAGCCTAAATATACTGTTGCTGTTGTTATATAGTATTCTTTTTTTGAATTTACCTGTTTGGTATATTTATTACTATTACAAAGTTTATATTTGTATATTTTTTCTTTTGTTTGATCTTTTATTGTAGGATATATTAATATTGCATTTTGTGAATTATGGATTGTTTCATAAGTTACCATTTGAAAGATATCTTGATTATCAAGTTTACCAATATCGTCATGATTAAGTTTATATTTTGTATCTATAATAACTACTTTTTTATTTTTAAAATTTACAAATATATCAACAAAAGAATTTTTACAATATCGTTTTATTTCTTTGCAATATAGCAATTTTTTACACTTTTGATATTTTATTACTTCAATTTGATTATTTTTTAAATTCTCATTTATTTTATCTTTGTTTCTTCTAATAAATTCAAAAATAAATTCTTCAAATAATTTGTTCATATCCCATAACAAAGATATTGTTTTTATCTTGTGTTGGTTCATATCAATTAAAGAATTTTCTAAAAACATTTTTGCTAAATCAAACGGTTTTTGAAATGCCGTTTGATTTTTTGTAAGTTTTAAGTTCCTTATTTTATAAATATTTGTTTTCTTAAAATCTATATCACAAAAGAAATCTGTAATAAATTTTAATACTTTTTTATTTTCATTATCAGTTGATACAAAATATAATAACCGCGAAACATAATAAAACAATTGATTCAATAAATTATTTTCAGAAAACTCATCATATTGACAATAAAACTTTGCCTGATTAACAGAGTTTTTAATTATATGTTTAGAGAATAAAAGTTTGCCTTTTAGAACGGTTAAATTATCTTCTTCTGTAATATAATTTTTAGGAATAAATCTTTTTAAACATTCAAATAAAGAAGTTGCATAAATCTTTATTAATATTTCAAGAAAAGGATTTTTACTTTTAGATATTTTTGCAATTTCATTTTCTTTTATATCAAGTTTTCTCGTTAAAGATAACATATATAAAAGATTTTTTAATATTATTTTTCTTTCTTTATCATCTTCTTTTGCAATTTTGTTGTTATCTATTAATTTAGGTAAAATTTCAAATTGATAATTTTTATATTTTAACACACCAACATAGTTTTTTGCTTTAATACCTTTACTTGTAAAAATAAAAACATTTTGCAAATACCTGTCTTTTGCTTTTTCAAGATGTTCTTGCAAAGATTTTTTTACAATATCTTTTAGTTCTTTTTCCTGATATTCAAGTAATATATAATATTCCATCAGTTAATTTATTGTTCGTCAATTTCTTTTTGTTTTGGCTCTTGAATAATTTTTAACAATGCTGATTTAAAATTATCATCATTACTCATACCACTCATATATTTTTTATCAATAAAATCATAAACTTTATCTTCAATATCGTAATTATAAAATGGTAATTTTGTTTCTTTAACTACTATAAAACTATCATTGTTTTTAGAAGCTTCCCCTAATAATGCTTGCAGTTTTTCCCAATCGTTATAAAAATATTCATTTAATAATGGCAATATTTCATTAAACCAAACATTTTTTAAATCTTCTAATTTGCTAACTTTATTAGACATAAAATAACTATGACCTATTTGATGGTCTCTATCCAACAATATTATTATTTTTTCATTTAATGCTTTAAATATGTCTATAAAAGTTTTATCATTTCCTAAAGAAATATCTGTAATTAAATTTTCTTTTGGCATCATTTCTATAAATTTAAATCTTCTTCTCAATGCAATATCTACACTTGCAATAGACCTATCAGATGTATTCATTGTTCCAATAATATATAAATTATTGGGTATTCCTAAAGATTCTTTAGAATAAGGCAAGGTTAATTTTAATTCGTGTTTGTTACCAATTCTTTTATTTTCTTCAATTAAGGTTATTAATTCACCGAATATTTTTGATATATTACCTCTATTTATTTCATCTATTACAATAACATAGTTATTTCCTTTATCTTTTTCTGCTCTTAAACATAATTCTTTAAAAATACCTTTCTTATATTCATATTTAATATCATTATTATTATCTTTTTTATTAATTACAGGTTTTATTCCTTCAATAAATTCTTCATAAGAGTAAGATTGATGGAAAGTGATAAACTCAATTTGTTTGGATTGTTTTAATTTATTAAATTCTTCTTGCAATTCTTCATAATTTAAAACATTATGTTCTTTATCATAATTAATTTTAATAGTCCCAATAATTTCCATTGCTTTTATAATTGTATTATATGTTTTACCTGTTCCCGGTGGACCATATAATATTTGGTTTAATGGTTGATTGTTTTCACTCATACCATATCCTTGCTCGTACAATTGAACTTCTGATAAATCAATTTTATCTAAAGCTACACTTAATTCATTTCTTAATTTCCAAAAATAAATATTGTTTTCATCATACTTTCCAACATATAAAATAAAATACCATATAGGATTTTTTGTATCTTGTCTATACATTAATTTACAGTTGGTTGTTTTATACACCCTTTTAGCTAAAGAACTTGATATTCTATTATAATCAATAATTTTTAAACCATATTTATCACTTAACTGTTTACAGGATGCTATTCCTCCACAATTTTTAATCCTTTTCATTACAACTAAACTATCATTATCAAATATCGTTCTATCTTTTAATAGTTCTATCCATCTATCAGCAGAAATATTTGGATTATACTCATCTATACTTGGATACCAATCTTCAATCTCCTTTTCTTCATTTTGGTTATTTCTTTCTTTACTTTCATTTTCTTTTACTTTTTGTTCTAATTCTTCTGTTACTTTTTTCATATTTAAATCTTCTATATTATTTTTATATTTATCCCAAAAATATTTTTCAACGACAACTATATTATTATAATCGTCTAATTTTAATATTTTCATATATTTCTTAAATTTTTCTTTTATATGCCAATGTAAGAACAAGGTTGGGTATACAACACATAAATATTTATGCATTAATCTAAATTCAAAAATATGTTTTTTGTTATTTAACAATTTAAATAAATCATCAAACTTATTATTTTTTATTAAATTATCTATTAAATTTATACTATCTTTTGTTTCTTTTGATATTCGTGTAGCTTCTTCAAATTGTATACTGCTATTCTCTTTTTTCCAAGTATTATTTTCTTTTTTTAAATATATAGGGTATGTTATATTTTTAGCTGTTCCACTCATATTGCCAAAATCATTATTTAACACAAATTCTACATTATATGCCATACTATCATTTTCTTTATTTCCATAAATTTTATATGGCAATTTATCATCTTTTATTTCATTTATTTTTTCAATATTAAATTTTTCTAAAAATTTATTTTTTGCTTCATTTTCTTTTTCTGTTAAAAAATCTAGCTTTTCCATAACAAGCTCCTTTCTATGTTTATTTTTAAATTTTATACAAAAAAAAAAAAAAAAATAAAGCAATATTATATTACAAAAATTAAAAAAAATGAAAATATTTTTAATAGTTCGTTTGTTGTATTAAAAATTTATTTAAAATCTATTTCTTTTTTAAAAAGTTTTAATCTGTAAAAAAAGTGTATTAATGATTAAATAATAAAGAGTGGAAATTAACTATGAAACAACAAAAAATAATTGTATCTTTTTCTAAAAAACAAACGGGATATTCCATCTGCTATTTAGCAATGGCAACATCCCGTATACTAATGGTTATTATAAAAAACATACCTCAAAAAGTCTAGTGAATGTAGTTTATATCTATATTTTATTTCTTAAATTTCAGTTCTTCTTTATCTAAATCAACCTTTATTTTGCTACCTTCGGGAAATTTCCCTGCAATAAGCTCTAAAGATAAAGGATTTAATAAATATGTTTGTAATGCTCTTTTTAAAGGTCTTGCACCAAATGACGGGTCATAACCTTTATTGGCAATAAAATCTTTTGCTTTATCTGTTAATTGAATACTTATTTTTCTTTCTGCCAACCTTTTTGTAATAGATTGTAATTGTATATCTATAATTTTTCTAATATCTTCTTTTTGTAATCTATTAAATATTATTATTTCATCTATTCTATTTAGAAATTCTGGTTTAAATTGCAAATGTAAAACTTCATCAACTTTCTTTCTCATTTCTTTATAATCAGCACTTTCTTGTATAATTTGTGACCCTAAATTTGATGTCATAATAATTACTGTATTTTTAAAATCTACAGTTCTGCCCTTACTATCTGTAAGCCTGCCATCGTCTAATAGTTGCAACATAACATTAAACACTTCTGGATGTGCCTTTTCTATTTCATCAAACAAAACTACAGAATAAGGTCTTCTTCTAACTGCCTCTGTAAGTTGCCCACCATCTTCAAAACCTACATATCCCGGAGGTGCCCCTATAAGTTTTGATACAGAATGTTTTTCCATATATTCGCTCATATCAATTCTAACTATATTTTTTTCGTCATCAAATAATAGTTCTGCTAGAGCTTTTGCAAGTTCTGTTTTACCTACTCCGGTAGGGCCTAAAAATATAAAAGATCCCATAGGTTTGTTTGGATCAGAAATGCCCGACCTTGACCTTCTAACAGCATTTGCTATTGCAACAACAGCATCATTTTGGCCTATAACCCTTTGGTGCAATTTTTCTTCCATTTTCAAAAGTTTTTGCATTTCCCCTTCAAGCATTCTTGATACTGGAATACCAGTCCATTTACTTACAACTGTTGCTATATCGTCATCATCAACTTCTTCTTTCAACATTTTTTTATCTTTTTGAAGAATTGTAAGTTTTTTGTTTTCTTTATCAAGCTCTGTTTGAAGTTTTGGAATTTTACCGTACCTTATTTCAGCAACTAAATTTAAATCACCTTTTCTTTCAGCTTGTTGCTCATCTATTTTCAGTTGGTCTATTTCTTTTTTATATTTTCTTATT
>CAMVLN010000078.1 GCA_947168325.1 uncultured Elusimicrobia bacterium
CTTGCGGGTGAGCTTCTTGTCGCGGGTGAGGGTGATGATTTCCACGCCCGGTGCCTGTTTTAAAATTTATTTTTTTCTATATAAAATTTTTTAAAGCTAACAAATACTAATATAAAATTGCTTCATAATTTTTTTTATTTTATATAGTCTATTTTAATTAAAAGTTTTTTATTTGTTCAAATATTTGCTTAAAATTTATAATATCGGTATCTTTAATCTTAAAATTTTCATTACCTGTGTAAATAACAAAACTTTTTTTTATATTCTGCATAAATTTTTTAATATAATCCAACCCTTTTAAAAAATTATTGTTAAAAGTTTTTGACACTTTTATTTCAAACGGAACTACCTTACCTGCCCAGTCGGTTACACAATCACACCCTTATTTTATGTTATTTTGGAGTTCAAATATAAAATAGCATAAAACATTTTTGTTATCAACTTATTTTTTTCTATTAGTTTATACTTTAAAAATTTATAATTTATAATCAAGTTTGGTTAAATCTTTATTTTATTCATCAATAGCAATTTTAAAACTTGTTATGGATTTGTTAAAAGATGATAAGTCTAATTTCATTTTACATCTGTTTATTAATTAACATATTGACACATTATTGTATTTGTATTATACTATTTATGCCTTAGGGACACATCACTTGTACGGATGTTCACTCCCTAGGGTTTCTTATTTTCATCTAAATCGTAAAACAAATTACCTTTATTATCTTCTCCTATTGTAATAAAAATATTGTAACAACTATTAATAATAATTACAGTATTAGTAAAATAATGAAATTTTACAATATTATCTTTTCTGTTTTTATAAGCATTTTCTGTTCTTAAATATTTTGAGGTTTTCAAAATATTTATAAGTTGTGGAACTATCAACAATTTCCTTTCATCTGCACTAAAACATTCGTATTTTTCTCTTGCTTTTCTTGATATTCTCATATTTTTAAAATCACTTATATCAAAATTTGTTCCTTGTATATTTTTAGCAAAATAGTCAATTGCTTTTTTCCTTAATTCGTTAATATCTTTATAAGTTCCAAAAAACTTTTTTATTTCTTGTTCTGTTATTGTTATTACTTTTTTATTATATTCTTCAAGCTCTTCAAAAATATCTATTTCTTCAACAGATTTACTTATTGAATAAAATTCTTCTAAACTATTTATTATTCCAAGAAAAATTATATTTTTAGCATTTAATATTTTATTTTCTAATTCCATACAATTTACTTATTTATATAATACAACCTGCTTCGCAATTTTTCAAATAAAAATTATATTTCGAAAAAACAAAATCAATAATTTTATTACACATCATTTTGTTTTTATTTAGTGCATAAATAAAAGTTTTTTTGTATTTACTTAAATTTATACCATAAATAAATTGTATCGTATCAGCAAATATTTTACTTTTACTATGTATAGAATAATTTTTTATATTTTCTGAATATAAAAAATCAATACTATTTTTTTCTTTTATTACAACTATACCTTTATCATAAACTCTTAAAATTTTAACATTATTTACTGTTGTTTCATTCTTAAACATTATACAATCTCTATAAGCATTTTCTTCTTTCAATTCAAATCTAGCTTCATAAAAACCTGAAGAAACTATAACAAAAATACATGCAACTTGTATTGCAGCTAACACAACAATTACATCTATTTTTTTTATTGTTACTTCTTCTTTTTTTTCATAAAAATATCCATAAAAATATATAAATGCAAAAAACAACAAAACAACAAAAAGAAAACCTGGATGAATATCAAATGAAGGTTTAAAACAAATTAGTACAATAAAAAATGTAAAAATATAAATTAAATGCTCTATACCTTTATAATTTATTTTTGACTTTGGCTTGGTAAGTAACAATAATGATATATATATACCTGCTGGAATTACCGACAAAACATATATCATCAATAACTTGGGAAATATAACAACACTATCTTTTAATATTTCTGAAAAAGAAATTGGCAAGTTCCAAACATGCACAGAAAAAGAATAAAAATAACCAAAATCATACAATGTCGATGTTATGATAGCAATTAGTGTTCCTGTAACTGATATCATACCAACTATTTCGGAAATGTATTTTAAATTTTCTTTTAAATCTTTAAGCATTTTTATATTTCTCTTTTACTTACTTTACATATTTTTAATTACTTATTTATATATGGAGACAATAATTCTTTAAATTCTGGATTATTACAAGCATTAGTTGCATTTTTTATATTTGTTCTTAAAAATTTTACAATTTCTTTAACTTTTGGTAAGCTAGCAACAGAATATAATATATCTAAAATTTCACTATATTGTTTTAAACTAATATCAGAAAAATCTATTTTTACTCGTATTATGGTTTTAAAAGACATTTTAATAAGTTGAATAATCATATCATCATCCAACAATTTAAAAAACTTGTCATATAAAGGACGAGCTTGTGGGCTAACACCTTCTTGATAAGATATTCCTTTCCCAATTCTACATAACAATATTGTCTGAATCATTTTTTCTGAAATTGCCTTTGGTATATCTAACGAAGTATTTAAATAACTAAGTATATCTTGAATTATTGATGGTTCATTCCAATAGTTATCATATCCTGTTCTTGCATCTTCAAGTTTATCACATAAATCATTTAATTCCAAATGTTTTGCTTGTTTTGTTTTATATCTATTACCATCAACAATTTTTAAAAATTCCAAACTGAACTTTCTTTTACTATTGTTTAAATTTATTTCAAATTTTTTTACCTGTATACCAATATTATACTTAACTTTTTCTTCTGAAAAAGACCACACTTTAGGAGAAATTTTAGACAAATTAACTCTTAATACTTGTGGATTTTTTTCATCAACATACATACCAAAAATTCTAATTAATAAATTATTAACATGTGGAGTTGATAATTTTTCTATTTCTTGATTTAATTTTTCAACTACTATTGAGTCAAGTTCTTCTCCTGTATTTTTAATATTTTCAATAAATGCTTTTATTTTTAAAGCTGATTCTGATGGTTTATCTTGTAAAACATCTTTAACACATGTTTGCACCCAACCTAATAATTCATATGCCCCTATACTTTCAACACTAGGATGCGAAGCTGCTACTTCATTTCTCATTGTTAATATATATGACAATTTTTTATAAACCACATCAGAAAGAAGTTCAAGTTTTTTACATGTGTCCAACAAAACACGGTCTTTAAGACCTTCCAAGTCCTTTTCTTCTTTATATTCGTTTCTTATTTGTCCACCAACGGCTGCATCAAAAAATAAATCTATTCCATACAAAATAGCTTTTTTTCTTAAATTTAAAACAACTTCATTCCATATATAATTTAATGCGGCATCAAACAATCCAATTGCACTAGCCCCAACAAATTTTGATAAATATCTAGCATTTTGTTTTTCTTCTTCCGAGAGAGTTTGTAAATAATTTTTAATATTTGCTGTTATTATGTTTCTTTCAAAATCATTTGCAATAATATTGTTTGTAGGAAGACCTACTGATTCCAAAAAAATTTTAAAAGATTCTGTCGTACTAACAGGAACATTATCTTTACTAACTTCTAATAAAGCATCATCATTATGATTCATAAATTACCCTCAATAGATATTTTAAATACTCTTTAAAAATTTTATCTTTTAAACTTACAAAACTATCAATAGCCAATTTTGGCTATTGATAGTTTTATTTTTCAAAATATCTTACAACTCTGGATTGCCACACCGACTTCGTCGGCTCGCAATGACATCGTCCTTTGAATTTCATTTCAAAAATGCAAAGCAATTTTTGGGCAACTAGAAAGATTTTCTGCGAGACGAAGAGTTTTCCAATTAAAGCACACGAAAGCAGTATGTAAGATTGGAAAACTCAAAGTCGCAGCTAAAATATTTCGGTTGCTTATTTCTTGTCGTCAACCACTTCAGCATCCACAACATTATCTTGCTTTGGTGCTTCTTGCTGTGCCTGCCCTGCACCTGCATTAGCTCCTTGTCCTGTAGCACCTGCTGCTTGTTGCTGTTGTTGTGCTACTTTATAAACTTCTTCGGCCAATTTATGTGAAGCAGTTGAAAGTTTTTCTTTAGCTTCTTTAATTTTAGCTAAATCGTTTGTTTTAATAGCTTCTTTTGTATCGTTGATAGCTTGTTCAATTTTTAATTTTTCATCTTGAGAAATTTTATCGCCATGTTCTTTTAAACTCTTTTCTGTAGCATAAACTAAATTATCTGCTTCATTTTTAGCTTCAATTTCTTCTTTTTTCTTTTTATCGTCTGCTGCATATTGTTCTGCTTCTTTAACATATTTATCTATATCTTCTTTAGAAAGTTTTGTTGAAGAAGTAATTTTAATAGACTGTTCTTTACCCGTTCCTAAATCTTTTGCAGAAACATGTAATATACCACTTGCATCTATATCAAATGTAACTTCAATTTGAGGAACTCCTCTTGGTGCTGGTGGTATTCCGTCTAGCATAAATCTTCCTAAAGAAACATTATCTTTTGCCATTGGCCTTTCACCTTGCAAAACATGTATTTCTACTCCCGGTTGATTATCTTGTGCTGTAGAGAACACTTGAGATTTTTTTACAGGAATTGTTGTGTTTCTATCTATAATAGGGGTTCTAACATTTCCTAAAGTTTCAAGACCTAATGTTAAAGGTGTAACATCAAGTAAAAGAATATCTTTTACATCACCGGTTAACACAGCAGCTTGAACTGCCGCACCGTTGGAAACACATTCCATTGGGTCAATTCCTCTTTCAACAATTTTTCCAACATAATTTTCAACAAATTTTTGAACTATAGGCATCCTTGTTGGACCACCAACTAATATAACTTTTGTTAAATCTGCACTTGTAAGTTTTGCATCGTTTATTGCCTGATCAATAGATTCTTTACATCTTTGAACAATTGGGTCAACCAAATTTTCAAGTGTTGCTCTTGTAAGTTTCATTGCCAAATGTTTTGGCCCTGTTGCATCTGCTGTGATAAATGGCAAATTAATATCTGTTTCAAGAATATTTGAAAGTTCAATTTTTGCTTTTTCAGCTGCTTCTTGCAATCTTTGAACTGCCATTTTATCGTTTCTTAAATCTATACCGTTTTCTTTTTTAAATGTTTCAGCAATATAATCTATAACTGCTTTATCCATATCGGTACCACCAAGTTTTGTATCACCTGATGTTGACAATACTTCAAAAGTTCCCTCACTACCCATTTCCATAATGGTGCAATCTAATGTTCCACCACCAAGATCAAATACCAAGATTTTTTGTTCCTTACCAACTTTATCTATACCGTAAGCAAGCGATGCTGCTGTAGGTTCGTTAACAAGCCTTACAACTTCTAATCCTGCAATTGCACCTGCATCTTTTGTTGCTTGCCTTTGATGGTCGTTAAAGTATGCAGGAACGGTAATAACTGCTTTTTCAACTTTAGTACCTAAATATGCTTCTGCATCTTTTTTAATTTTTTGTAAAATAAAACCTGAAAGTTGTTGAGGGGTAAACTCTTTACCGTTAATCTTGTATTTGTAATCTTCCCCCATTTTCCTTTTAAATGCAGAAACTGTCCCATCAGGATTTGTTACAGCTTGCCTTCTTGCAGGTTCCCCAACCAACAATTGACCATCTTTTGTAAATGCTACATAAGAAGGAAATGCTTTTCCTCCTAAAGTTGTTCCTTCTGCTGAAGGAATAAGTGTTACTTTGCCACCTTCCATAACTGCTGCTGCTGAATTGGATGTTCCTAAATCAATTCCGATAATCTTACTCATTTTCTTGTCCTCCTGTTTCTTTTATTTTTTACTACTTTCTTTTTATTATTAACTTACATTAATTACTTCTTGCTATATTTATTAGCTGATAAGCTGATAGGCTGATAAGTTTAAGGTAAAAATTTTTCTTTATATCTTTTTAACTGAGATTTTTTTAATGCATTTAATTGCCTCGATAAATTTTCTATATAGTTCCTAATATCAATATAATCCTTTTCTTTAATAAATTTTAGTTTAAAAGATAAAATCATTTGATTCAAAATTTCCATTAAACTACCAAATGCCATTTTCGTAAACCTCGCTTGATCTTTTAACGACTGTTTTGCAGACCCTTCAGCTACATTTGCAGAAATAGAAACTACTGCTCTTCTTATTTGAGAAATCAAACCAAATTTTTCAATATCAAGAAAACTTTCTGTTATTTCATAAACCTTTTTAGCAAAATCAATTGAAAACTTCCAAACTTCTAATTTTTCAAAATTATATTCATACATAGTCTCTTTAACTCCTAAACTTATCACCTACTCATCTTTCTCAGTTGAAGAAGGCTGCTCTTTAGCCTTCTTCTTTGCTACTTTTACTCTTGCTGGCCTCATTAATTTTCCATTTAACTTGTATCCATTTTGATAAACAGCAAGGATTATACCCTCTTCAACGGTATCGTCTTCAACTTGATCTAGTGCTTCACATATATTTGGGTCGAACTGTTTGTTTAAACAGTCTATTTTTTCTACACCCTCGTCTTTTAACATTTTTGAAAATTCGTTGTATATCATATCAAGACCAATTTTAATACTTTGTAAATCTTGCCCTGCCCTAACACTTACCATTGCCTGTTCAAAAATATCATATATTCCAATATTTCTATCTAAAATTTTTGCTTTACCATAGTTTATATACTCTGTTTTTTCTTTTTCAATTCTATTTCTAAGTGTTTGATATTCAGCTACACTTCTTAAATATTCTGCCTTATATTCGTCTGCTTGCTTTTGTTTTTCTTCTAAAGACTGTTTCAATATTTCAAGTTCAGAAAGTTTTTCTTGCCTTGCTATATCTTCAATTTTTTCTTCAGCTTGTTCTATTTTTTTTTCTGCAATTTTTTCTGCTTTTTCTTCTATTTTTTTTTCTTCTTTTTCTTTATTTTTCATCTTCTTCATCTCCCATTTTTAATAAAAGTCCATTAACAACTTTAGAAACAGATTTTACCAATGTCATCATTTTTTCATATTCCATCCTCTTTGGACCAATAATTCCAAGTACACCTATAATTTTATCACCATAAGAATAGGATGTTGTTATAACACTTAAATCTTTTAAATCTGCAATTTTACCTTGCCCACCAATTTGTACTTTTATACCTGAATCTTTAAAATCTTCACCGATGATTTCCATTAATCTTTCTCTATCTTCGTTTAACTTCATTTGGTTTTTCACTTACTGCTGAAGCACTACCACATCCCATTTTTTTATTA
>CAMVLN010000079.1 GCA_947168325.1 uncultured Elusimicrobia bacterium
CTCGTCCTATATTGCCTTATATATCCTTTTAATTCTTCTTTTAGCTCACTCTCTCTTTTATTTATTGGCACTCTTGATTTATCCTTTAACCCTATTATTCCTTCTTCCCTTAACTCCTTCTTCCATAAATATAGCACTGACCGTATTACTTTTAATCTATTCTTTACATACTATAATCCACATCTTTCATATAATTCTAATATAAATGTTTTCTCTTGTACTTCTTTTGTCTTGTCCTATATATAATACACTTAATGTCTTAAATGCCGTTATTTTTCCCTTTCCATACAATCTATTCTTTTGTTGCTTTTTGAACCCCTTACTTACTTCCTTTTACTAATAAATTCCTATTTTTTATTTATTAGCTTTTTTACTTATTATATGGTCCAATTTGTGTTTGAACTTTTACAGTAGGCACATTGTTCTATAAAAAGCAATTATAATTTAGTAGAATAAAAAGACAATGTGGAAAAAAATTATGGAAAAAATATATGATGTTGCAGTTATAGGTGCAGGGCCCGCGGGTTATAATTGTGCAATAAATTTTGCCAAACAAGAAAAAAAAGTTGTCATTATAGAAAAAAATAATTTAGGTGGAACTTGCTTAAATTGTGGTTGTATTCCTACAAAATTTTTATGGCAAGTAGCAAAAACTAAACAAAAAATTTCTAAATCTCTAGAATATGGAATAAAAGCAAATATTGAACAAATAAACTTTCAAGACATCATTACTAAAAAAAATAGATTAATAGAAAATCTATCTAAGGGTATATTAAAACTTCTAACATCAAATAAAGTTGATGTTATAAAAGGAGTAGCGAGTTTTAAAAGCAATAATGCACTTTCAGTTAATACAGAAGAAGGAAGCATAGAAATAGTTTCAAACAAAATTATTATTGCTACAGGTTCAACTTGTAAAACTATTTCTAACATAGAGTTTGACCACAAAAAATTTATTACTTCCACAGATGCACTAAACTTAACAGATATTCCTAAAAACATGCTTGTTATTGGTGGTGGAGCAATAGGTATAGAATTAAGTTCTATATTTTCTTGTTTTGGGACAGCAGTTACTTTAAGAGAAATATGCACACAATTATTGCCAAACGAAGATAGTGAACTTGCAGGAGAACTTGCAAAAGTTTTAGCAAGGCAGGGTATAAAGGTTGAAGTTGCGTGTCAAGATACATTAAAAGATGTAGACAATTTTGAAAAAGTTTTGATTGTTACAGGAAGAAAACCTACAATAGAAGAATTAAATTTAAAAAATATAAATTTGAGTTTGGATAAAAAAGGCTTTGTTAAAACAAATAATTATAAAACGAATATAGATAATATTTTTGCTATAGGGGATATTACAGGTAAAGGGTTTTTAGCATACACTGCAGAACAAGATGCTAATAATGTTGCAGAAAATAAAAATTCAATTGATCCTATACCAAAAGTAGTTTTTTCTTTTCCACCAGTAGCAAGTGTAAAAGATGTAAATTTTGATAGTAGTTATAAAAATATTGTATATAAAAAATCAATGTACTTATCAAATGCTAGAGCACAAATTGAAGGAGAAAGAACAGGCTTTATAAAAGTTGCTATAGATAAAGATAGTCAAAAAATTTTAGGTGCATGGATTTTAGGTGAAAAAGCAGATGAACTTATAAATATAGTTTCTGTTATGATAAAAGCAAATATGAAAGTTCAAGATTTATCAAAAAATATGTTCTTTCATCCAGGACTTGCAGAAATAATTTTAGAAGCAATAAAAAATTGTTCTTAAGTTTTTTTACAAGAACAAAAAGAACTTGAAAAAAATATATTTTGTTTAAAGATGATTTTTTTATAAAAAGAATTATTCGTTTGATGTATTGTTTGCAAATTTACAAATATTCATTAAATTTATCAGAAGATGAAGAAACAATCGTTTAAAAATTTGTATGATAAAATAATGAATATAGAGTTATAAAAAATGTCAGAACTAAAAATAAATAATATTTATAAAGGTGACAGTTTGGAAATATTAAAAACTTTTCCTAGCAAATGTGTAGATTTAATTTTTGCAGATCCTCCGTACAATATGCAATTAAAAAATGATTTATATAGACCAAACAATACAAAAGTTGATGGTGTTAACGATGAATGGGATAAGTTTTCGTCTTTCAAAGAGTATGATAATTTTTGTAAGTCTTGGCTTAAAGAATGTAAAAGAGTTTTAAAAGATACAGGCTCTATTTGGGTTATTGGTTCCTATCATAATATTTATAGGGTTGGAAATATTATGTTGAATTTGGGATATTGGATATTAAACGATGTTACTTGGTATAAAACAAATCCTATGCCGAACTTTTTAGGAACAAGATTTACAAATGCAACAGAAACTCTTTTATGGTGTTCAAAGGGTGAGAATTATAAGAAGTATACATTTAATCATAAGTTAATGAAAAAATATAATGGTGGCAAACAGATGCCATCTGTATGGAATATTGGGCTTTGTATTGGTAGTGAAAGAATAAAAGGCAAAGATGGTAAAAAAGCACATTCCACACAAAAACCTGAGGAATTATTAAAAAGAGTGATACTATCCACTACAAATAAAGATGATATTGTATTAGATCCTTTTTTTGGAACAGGAACAACAGGTGCAGTTGCTAAAAAATTAGGGAGGAATTTTATAGGCATAGAGCAAGAACAAAAATATATTGATATTTCAAAAAAAAGAATTGATAGTATTAATTATTTATTACCTGAAGCATCATGGATAGAAGAAGAAAAAGAACATCAAATCAAAGTTCCATTTATAGATTTGATAAAAGATAAATTTATTTTAGCAGGTGATATTTTATACACCAGAAAAAGATATAACAAAAAAGCAAAAGTTTTAGATAATGGTAATTTGCTATATGAAAATAATATAACTGGCTCTATTCATAAAATAGGTTCATTAGTTCAACAGACAGTTTCTTGTAATGGTTGGAAATTTTGGTATGTTATAAAAAATAATAAATCCATACTTTTAGATGATTTAAGGATGCAATATTTAAAGACACATTGTAATAAATAATATTTATAATTTTTATAAATAATTTTGAATTGGATTTAAAAAATAAAAAATAGCTTGAAAAAACAAATAGAGTTTCTACAAAAAAGAGGTTATGTATGTTAAAAAAAACATTTTTATATCAAAAACATAAAGAACTTGGGGCAAAGTTTACAGAGTTTGGTGGCTGGGATATGCCTGTTCAATATAGTTCAATTATAGAAGAACACAATACCGTTAGAAATACCGCTGGAATATTTGATACATCTCACATGGGAACATTTATTATTTCAGGAAATAATGCAAAAAAATTTTTAGATTATGTTACAGTTTCAGATATATCAAGTTTGCCATTATATAAAGCTAAATATTCAATGTTATTAAATGATAATGGTGGAATAAAAGACGATATTATAGTTTACAAGTTTGAAAACTGTTATATGATGGTGGTAAATGCAGGAAATTTAGACAAAGACTTTATTTGGTTAAATGAGCATAAAATGAAAGATGTAGAAATTAAGAATATAAGTAAAGAAATTTGTATGATGGCGGTTCAAGGTCCGAAAGCTCCACAATTAGTTGCCTCTTTAGTTGAAGATGAAATTTTATCAATGAAATATTTTACAGCAAAAGATGTAAAGTTTAAAGGACAAGCAAAAGAAGCTAGTTTTTCAAAAATAGCAAGAACAGGTTATACAGGTGAAGATGGTTTTGAAATATTTATATCAAACAAGTATGCAGAATATATATGGTCAAAAATTATAGAACTTGGAGCAAAACCTTGTGGGCTTGGCTGTAGAGATACATTAAGACTTGAAGCATGTATGCCTTTATGGGGGCATGAAATATCAGAAGAAACTAATCCTATAGATACAGGTTTTATAAAAACAGTATTTCTAAATAAAGATTTTATAGGAAAACAAGCAATAGAAAAAAATAAAAATACTCCATCAAAAAAACTTGTAGCATTTATTTGCCAAAATGGTATAGCAAGATCTCATGATGAAGTTTATATGAATAACGAGAAAATAGGTTATGTAACAAGTGGAAGTTTTTCACCAACATTTAAAAAAGCTATTGGTATGGCTTTAATAGATGTTTCTATAAATGAAACTTTATCAATACAAGTAAAAGTTCACAACAATTTAAGAAATATAACGATAGTTCCAAAACCATTTTATAAAAGGGCAAAAACAAAATGAGACAAATTTTTTTTATATCTTTTTTATTATTTTTTTACACTTCTTTATTTGCGGAACAATTAATTGAAATATCTATAGAAATTACAGAAATAAATAACAATAAAGCAAAAGAATATGGAATAAAATGGGTGGATGAAATATCTACTGGTGAACTCTTTATTACTAGTGGAGAAACAAAAGAAACTAGTTATCCAACATTAGTAGAGTTTAATGATTGGGTAAGATATACTCCATTAAGTGCAAAATTGAAGTTGTTGCAAGAAAGTGGTTCAGCAGAAGTTTTATCAAATCCTAAACTTATTACGAAGTCAGGGGCAAAGGCAAGGTTTTTAGTCGGTGGTGAATTTCCTATAGCTGTGTCAGGAGTTACAGGTGGAAAAGTTGAGTGGAAAGAGTATGGAATCATTACAGAAGTTTTGCCAAAAATATTGCAGGATAACAAAATAGATTTAACTATAGAAACAGAACTTTCTAGACTTGACTGGACTAGAGATGTTCAAGGGTTTCCAATCATAGCTAAAAGGCAAGCAAAATCTTATGTAACTTTAAAAAATCAACAAACTATAGTTATAGCAGGACTTATAGAAAATTATAAAGATAAAACTACATCAGGTATTCCAATATTACAGGATATTCCTTTGATTGGAACACTGTTTAAAAATACAAAAACTGTAAACAATAAAACGAATGTGTTGATTTTTGTAACACCAAAAATTATAGAACAATGAAAAAATTTTTTAACTATATCAAAAATAATAAAGGGCAAGCTTTAGTAGAATATGTTATTTTTATATTGGTTTTACTTATGGCTAGCTATGGGGCAGTAAAACTTTTTATTAGTGCATTAAAACATAAGTTTGATTTTATATCATTATTTTATGGGGTTGCAAGTGTATTATTTTAACAATAAAGGTCAATCTTTTCTTGAAGGAATTATAGTTGCTACAATGATAACAGTATTTATGTTTTGTGCAATACAAGTATGTGTTATAGTTGTAGATGATATGTTTGCAAATTTTAGTGCCTTTTATGCTATAAGAAAAGTTGTTGTATCAAAAACAAAAGATATTACAAATGTTGCCAAAGATACAGCAACAAAATTTTTTATTCCATATTTGGCAAAATCAGCAAGTATAATATATTATAAAACTACACATTGGGATGATACCATTTTAGGTAACAATATTGTTGACCATAGCAACAAACAAATAAAAAAACATAATGTAAAAATTGCTTATGGTATAAATATAATGTTTCCAAAACTTTTCGGAAGATTTTTACCATATAGAGAACAATCTGCAAGGGCAAGAATGGTAAAATCGCCGGACGAAGAATTTTATAATAAAGCATATCCAAATGCAAAGGAGTTTCTTAAATATGGGAAATAAGAAAGGTCAAGTTTTGCCTTATATGCTTGTAATGTCAATTATACTAATATTAAGTTGGGCAATGATGTTAAATATTGCAAAAATTTTAAGAGATAAAATGATTTTGCAAAATACTGTTGATAATGCAGCAATATCAATAGCAAACTTATCGGCAAGAACATTGAACTTATTGGGACAAACAAATTATTTAATGGCAACGGTTTTATCTACAGCGGGATATCCAGAAAGTTTAACATTTGATACTTTACTCAATAAACATGTTTCTAAATGGATGAGAGGACCGGTAGAAATACTTTTGGTATATACCCCCAGATTATATGTTCCAAGTTTTTCTACAGATAAAGTTTGTGGTTCTATGGTACCAGGACCATTGTGTGATTATAAATGTCATAGTATAAATACACAATACAAAGGAGTAAAAAATTTAAGAGATATCGTACAAAAAATCCAAAAATTTCAAGATTTACTAATTGCTAATTATGCAACACAGTATCTATTATTGTTAAAAAGTTTTTCTAAAGATAATATGCAAATTGTTGTTATGCCTTCAAGATTTTTAAAAGACATTACAGATTTTAATTTTGGAAATTTTAGTTTAAATATTTTAAATCCAAGGGCTTATCTAGGTATAAAAAGAAATTCTAAAAAAATAAAATATTATAAAACTAAAAATTATTGTTTTAATATAAAAGCTGTACATGCTCATTTTGTTAAAGCAGAAGAGTATAAAACCGACGAGTATTCTTGGTATGTTCAAGATGAAAATTTCTATGACAAAAAATTTGTTGCTTTTGGAAGAAAATCATTAAATAAAAATTATCCGTTATTTAAAAGAGTTTTTGATATAAAAATGCCATCTCTTATAGCTGTTTCAGCTGCAGGATTATACAATGTAAAAGGTTCAATGTTTCCAGAAAAAGAAACAGTTTCTACAGGAGCAAACCTTGCAATTGCAACTTTATCTAGTTTTACATTACTTGATAAACAAAGCAAAATGTTAATAGATTTGGCAAAGAAAGTTTCTATGATAAAAAGTATTGGAGATGCACTAGCACTTGTTATATGTGGGCTTGAAGCAGATATGATGGCTACAGCTATATACAATTTTTATAAAGCAAAATACGATAAGCAAACACCGATATATAAATACAACCAAGCAGAATACGGAGGGTGGGATAGTCATCTTGTCCCTCTATAATTAATACCAACAACTTATAAAAAATATCTAATATTCACTTTTTTCTCTTTTATAATTATCAAATGTTTTAATTCAATTATCATATTTATATCTATCTAACTTATCATATATTTTACAATCTTGCCCTAAAAAAATTGTTGTATCTGTAAGTAACAAATTGTTTGGAACAAAAATTATTTCACCACATCCTAAAACCTTTTTTATTTTTTTCATTTGCTCGTAATTATCAACTAAATCAAAAATAATTGTCAAATCATATTTATGTTTAGAATTGTTCCATTCAATAACATCAAAATTATTTTTTCTAAGCTTATCCACTGCTTTTAATGCAAGTCTACTTTTATTGGTTGCATTAAAAATTCGTATTTTTAATTGATTACTTTCTATATCATTATTGTCTATCTTATTTGAAAAATAAACTCTTGCTCCA
>CAMVLN010000080.1 GCA_947168325.1 uncultured Elusimicrobia bacterium
TTGATTAACATTCCTGTTGCTCCTATTACATACCCTGTTTGATTTACTTTTATATTCTCATATTTTTGGGTACTTCCTGCATATCCTATATAAAATGATAATAAACTATTTTCTCCTACTGATAAATCTAACCCTGCCAATGTCCCTACTGCACTATTATCTACACTTATATTATTTATTTTTATTGTATCTTGTATTGTGTATGGCCTTATCCATAATCCTTTCTCTATTCTGTTTGGTTCTTCATATAACAAATTTGTTGTTGAAGCATATAATTGGTTTTTATGTTTAGCTTCTAATTTTACATTTACCATATTTGTATCTATGCTTGTAAATACTTGGCTTTGTATTGCTGCCTGTGTTATTGTTCCTCCTAATGCACTTGCTACTTGGCTTTCTGCTATTATCGGATTTATTCCTTTTTTATTAAAAGATATTTCTCCAGCTAAATTGTTATAATTAACATCATATTTGTATAAATTTGAACTTGCTGTTTTTACTGTTGTTATTTTGTCTTTTAATACTGTTGAATTTGTAAACAATATTTCCGTTCTATCTTCTGTTGTATCTGCCAATATATTTATTACTTTTACATTTATTTTTCCTTGTATATCACTATCTTCGTTTGCTATTATTGTATCCATCTGTTTATTTGCTAAATCTGCATCTACAAAGAAATTTAAGTTGTTATCTGCTTTTAAAGTATTAAAATTATGTTCTTGTAAAACTGAATTTGCCATATCTATTGTTGCATTATCTACATAAGTGTTTCCTGCAAACCATGTTCCATATTGCCCTATTTGAACTGTTCCAGCATATAAATTTACTTGCCCTGTATAACCTGTCATATCTTCATTTAAAATTACTTTTCCAACGGCATTTAATGTTGTAGTTGATTGGTTGATATTTAAAATACTATTACTATTTTCTGATGTTATTCTATCGTTAAATATTATTTTGGCTTTTTCTTCTGCAAATAAATTTATTATTCCATCATCATCACAGATTGCATTTGATACTTCGTTTACTGTATTACCTGTAAACTCTATTTTTCCAGTTGACATTAAATTTAGTATGCTACCACTATTATAAATTGCTCCACCTTTACTGTTTGCAGTGTTGGAACTAAATTTTATTTTTTCTCCTATTATTGTTGTTGTGGAACCACTATAATTATAAATTGAACCACCTACATATGCACTGTTAGAACCAAAAGTTAAACTATTTCCTTTTATTGTTATTGTAGAATTTTCACCACTAGAAATAGCTCCTCCATAATTGCCTGCAATGTTAAAATTAAAAACTATATTTTCTCCACTTATTGCCATTGTTGAGTCTTTAGAATTTAAAATTGCTCCACCAAAAGATTTTGCACTATTAGAACTAAAAATTACACTATTTCCTTCTATTATCATTTCGGAGTTTCTATCATTATAAATTGAGCCTCCATTACCATAATTTGTATTTGCAGTGTTAGAACTAAAAACTATATTTTCCCCTATCATTGTCATTATGGAGTTTTCACTATTAGAAATTCCACCGCCATTTTTTGCAGTGTTGGAACTAAAAACGACATAGCTTCCACTTATTATCATTGCGGAGTTATCATAATTACAAATTGCTCCACCAGTACTTGTTGCTATATTGTGATTAAATATCATTTTTTCTCCACTTATTGTCATTGTTGAATTTTCAAAATTACAAATTGCTCCACCATCACCGTCTGCAGTGTTATAATTAAAATTTATTGTTCCTGTAGAATTTATTTCTGTTATGGAATTGTGATAGTTATATATTGCTCCGCCAAAACCAACTACTATATCAGTTATTGCTCCATTGGAACTAAAAACTATATCTCCTCCATTTATTGTCATTATGGAGTTATCATTATTATAAATAGATCCTCCATAATTTGTTGCAAAATTAGAACTAAATATTATACTATTTCCAGATATTGTCGTTGTAGAGTTATGGAAATTAAAAATTGCCCCACCAACAGTTTCTGCAATGTTAGAACTAAAAGTTATTGTTCCTGTAGAAAAAATTTCCATAGTAGAGTTTCTATCATTATAAATTGAGCCTCCCATATCTGCACTATTGGAACTAAAGATTATACTATCCCCAGATATTGTAATTGTTGAGGAACTGGTTTCGCAAATTGCTCCACCATAATTACCTGCAGTGTTGAAACTAAAAACTATATCTCTTCCATTTATTGTCATTATAGATTTTTCATCATTGTAAATTGCTCCGCCATCTCTATATGCAGTATTTGAACTAAATATTATTCCGTCTGTTATATTTGTTTTACCTTTGTTAAATATTGCTCCACCATCACCAGTTGTATTATTATTACTAAATTTTGTTCCGTTAATATTTAATGTTCCTTCATTTTTTATTACACTTTCATTAAATCCACTCAATATATTAACATCTTCTATATTTAGTATTTGGCTACTGTTTACTACCTCTATTCCACCTACATTATTTCCTTCAATATTTTTACCATTTCCAAATATTGTTAATTGTATTCCCCCTAATTCTCCTAAACTTTCTGTTACTACCTCATCTTCTGCTAGTGAATATGAACGATTTTCTGATTCTGTGTCATTTACTGCAAATTTCAAATTCACCGCTTGTCCTTTCTCATAATTTAATACTCCATCTACATCACTATTTGTAAAAATATATTCATATCCACCATAATATGATGCTGTTAAAATATTCAATATCGGCGATTTTTCATCATTAAATAATGTTATTTGCCCACTCTCTCCATTTACTCCTAAAATATTTATCGCTGTTAAATTTAACTCTCCACTTGCAGTATTTATTATGGTAAAATTATCACTTATGTTATTACTTAAATCTACATCAAACTTTAAGTTTGTATTTATTGTACTTGAAAAACTTGACACCACTATATTGTCTATAGCATTATTTAATACATTTAATGTTCCACTACTTAAATTTATATTCCCACTAAAGAACTTATTTGTATTAATATTTGAACCTTCTTCTGTTTTTGATTTCAATTCAATTTCACCATCATATAAATTCACCTGCCCTGTATATCCGCTCATATCTTCATTTAATACTATTATTCCATTATAATTTAAATCTGTTGTTTTTTCGTTGATATTTAAAAGACTATTACTATTTTCAGATGTTATTCTATCGTTAAATATTATTTTAGCATTATCACTTGAAAATAAATTTATTGTTCCACCTTCATCATGTATTGCATTTGATATTCCATTTGCTTCGTGTCCTGTAAATTCCATCTTTCCTGTCGACACTAAATTGAGTATGCTACCACAATTGTAAATTGCTCCTCCATATTTGCCTGAAGTGTTAAAATTAAAATCTATACTATTACCTCTTATTGTTATCATAGAGCTATTATTGTTTGAACTTTTATTATTAAAAATTGCTCCACCAACATTTTTTGCACTGTTGGAACTAAAATTTATTGTTTCTGTAGCAATTATATCCATATTTGAGGCTCCAATATTATAAATCGCTCCACCTTTATCACCTTTTGCACTATTGGAACTAAAAAAGATATCTCTTCCACTTATTGTCATTTCAGCATTATTATTATTATCAATTGCTCCACCTGAACCAGTTCTTGCAGTGTTGGCACTATTGGAAATAAACTCTATTTTTTCTCCTTTTATTGCCATTGTAGAATCATTATAAATCGCCCCAGCACTTCCTGAAGTATTATAACTAAAAGTTATCTTTTCTGTAGAAGTTATTGCCATTGTAGATGTTTTAAAATTATAAATTGCTCCACCATAATTTGCATTGTTAGAATTAAAGGTTATATTATCTCCTCTTATTGTCATTGTGGAATTTTTAAAATTGTAAGCTACTCCTCCAAAATATCCTGCGGTGTTGGAACTAAAGGTTATATTTTTTGCAGATATTGTCATTGATGAAGAGCCATAATTATAAATTGCTCCGCCAACACTTCCAGTACTACCTGCTGTGTTAAAACTAAATTCTATTTCTTCTCCTCTTATTGTCATTATGGATTTTTCAGTATTAAAAATGGAACCACCATTTTTTTTCGCAGTATTGGAACTAAAAGATATTGTTTCTGTAGAATTTATTTCCAACATGGATGTTCCAGTACTAAAAATTACCCCTCCTGAACCACTTGTTGCAGAATTAAAAATAAATTCTACATTTTTACCTGTTATTGCAGTTAAAGAATCATAACTATAAACTGCACCTCCACTACTTGTTGCTATATTATAATTAAATATTACATCATTTCCGTTTGTTGTTCCTGTAGAGTTAGTATTAAAAATAGCCCCACCATTGTTTGCACTATTAGAACTAAAAACTATATTGTTTCCGTTTATTGCCATTGTGGAATAATTATAAAATGCTCCTCCGTCTCTGTTTGCTGTATTAGAATTAAATTCTATTTTATCTCCATTTATTGTCATTGTGGAATTACGATAATTATAAAATACTCCTCCGTCCATATCTGAAGTATTTGAATTAAATTCTATATTTTTACCTGTTATTTCTATTGAAGAGTTGTAATCATTATAAATTGCTCCGCCTGAACTATTTGCTGCTTTGCTAGAATTAAAACCTATATTTTCCCCTGTTATTGTCATTGTAGAACAATTATAATTATAGATTGCTCCTCCATTTTTGCCTGAAATATTGGAACTAAAAGTTACATTTTCTCCACTTATTGTTATATTGGATTTATCGTTATAAATTGCTCCGCCTGATCCCTTTGTTTGCATATAAATGCCTGCGGTGTTGGAACTAAAATTTATATTTCCTCCACTTATTATCATTGATGAATTTCCAGCATTATAAATCGCTCCGCCATAGTATATTGCACTGTTAAAGCCAAAGGTTATATTGTCTCCACTTACTTCCATTTTGGAACCATTATTATAAATTGCTCCTCCATTATTGTTTGCAGTATTTGAACTAAAATATATATTTTCCCCTGTTACTTCCGTTGTTGAACCATTATAACTATAGATTACTCCGCCATAGTTGCTTGCACTATTAGAACTAAAAACTATATCTTTACCATCTATTACAATTTTAGATTTATCATTGTGAATGGTTCCACCATTTTTGGCAGAGTTAGAAATAAATTCTACATTTGCACCTGCTATTGTTATTGTGGAATTTTTTAAATTATAAATAGCTCCTCCTCCATTACTACCACTTGCAATGTTGGAATTAAAAGTTATTGTTCCCGTAGAATTTATTTCTATCGTGGCTTTATCCTCATTAGCAATTGCTCCACCATTTTTGGCAGTATTGGAAATAAAATCTATATTTTTACCCGTTATTGTTATTGTGGAACTATTATTGTTATAAATTGCTCCACCTCCTTTATCACCGTTTGCACTATTGAAATTAAATATTACATTGTTTCCTTTTATAGTCATTAAAGTTTTATTGTAATAGTTGAAAATTGCTCCGCCATAATAATTTGAAGTGTTAGAACTAAAAACTATATCTTCACCATCTATTATCATTTTAGAATAGTTATAAATAGCTCCTCCTCCATTAAAACCGTTTGAAATGTTGGAATTAAAGGTTATATTATCTCCTCTTATTGTAATCGCTGAATTAGTTTTGTTATAAATAGCTCCCCCATCACCTGCACTGTTAGAATTAAAAGTTATACTGTTTCCGTCTATAGTCATTGTGGATTTATAATAGTTATAAATAGCTCCTCCATAGCCATTTGTTTCATTAAAATCAAAGGTTATTGCCTCTGTAGAAATTATTGTCATTGTAGAGTCATAATTACGAATCGCACCTCCTCCATCACTACTACTTGTTGCTTTATTTGAGCTAAATGTTATGCTTTTTCCACTTATTGTCATTGTAGATTTATCACTATTATAAATTGCTCCACCTTTTTTTGCCTCATTAGAAAAAAACTCTATTTCTTCTCCATCCATTGCCATTATGGAATTAAATATATTATAAACAGCTCCGCCATTATCGCCCGCAGTATTGTAATTAAAATATATATTGTTTCCATTTATAGTCATTGTAGAATTAGTAACATTACCAATTGCTCCACCATAACTATAGCTACCACTTGCACTATTGGAACTAAAGATTATATTTCCTCCATCTATTTTCATTACAGAATTAATAGTGTTAAAAATAGCTCCCCCTGAACCATTTTTTGCTTTGTTTGAACTAAAAAAAACATCCCCTTCACTCATCTCCATTGTGGATGTTTTATTGTAAATAGCTCCTCCATAAATTGCAGTATTAAAGCTAAATATTACTCCGTTTGTTATTTTTGTTATACCCTCGTTAAATATTGCTCCGCCACCATAATCACCTATTGATGTATTATTTGTAAATGTTGCTGAAGATATTTCTAATTCTCCATTTTTTACAACAGAAAAAACTGCACCATTTGAACTTACATTAACATCATGACAATTTATATCTGTATAAGTTTCTTGTGAATTAATTACAACTCTATCTTCTATTTCTTCTGCTATCAACATACTACTTGATAATAATACTTGAATACAGAAAAAAAACACTAAAAACAATTTAATTGAGAAGAACTTTTTCATACTAAATTATATTACTCCTTTTGTTTTGTTATTTATTTTTATATTTTTTTATTTATTGTTTGGAAAAAATAAAACAATTAGAAACGATTTAAGAAACATATCACATTTTAAAAGAAGTTTTAAATCAGTATCCACACCAAAAGATTTTTTTTAGTTCTTATTCTAAAAAATATTTCGTTCATAGACTGTATTTAAAGCTAATTTCAAAGAAAAATTATTTATTTCTCAAAAAACAAAAAGACATCTTTTTTTCTAAAAACATAAAACTAAAGGATTGGAAGATATAAAATAGCAAGCTAGTGGCGATTGCTGCTTACATACTTCCACCCATCTACGACACATCATCTTTTAGTATTATTTCTTTTATTGCCTTATTGTTAAT
>CAMVLN010000081.1 GCA_947168325.1 uncultured Elusimicrobia bacterium
GTAGGTAGGATGTTTTTTATAGTGTAATGAATTGTTGCAAAAGAAAGTAAAATATTGTAGTTTATTAATTAGAAGAAAATGAAAAGAAAGAATATAATAACATCAATTATTTTAATAGTTTTTATAATTATACCGGTTTGTGTTTGTTCAGCTAATGGAGAAGGAACAGAGACACAGACATTTACTGCTATTGCAGACTTTACTTTTGGGGAAGCTGGAATTTATCACACTCCAGTTGGTAATGTTATTCCAGAGCAAAGTTATATGAATATCAAGCTTAATGTTGCTTTTGGCGATTATAAAAATGTAGATAGAGTAGAGTTATTATATTATTTTGGTAGTGATACATCAGATATTTATACAGTCGTTAACAGTGATAGAGTTTTAAATAGAAAAGATTTTTTTATGAAAACAGATACATGGGTAGAAAGTAGTTCAATCAGTTATCAAGTAAGAGTAACACTTAAAATGCAGAATGGTAGTGTTGGGTATGCTTATTGGCCAGAACAACTTACAGTGTCTAGTAATACTTTTCACACAGCTCCAATAGCACTTTCGGTATCAGGGGAAGTTTCAGATGGTGGTTCTCTTGATATGGAAAGAGGTGATCAGGCTAAACAAGATGGTGGCATTGATTTATCAGATGAGCTTGGAGATGGTGCTGGTACAACAAATGTAACATTAAGAGTATTGCATGATGAGCTTAATGATTCGCCAAGTGGTAGGGCAGTTAGTGGTCTCTCTGTGATATTAAGTCCAGAAGATCAACAAAAATTAATGAGAGTAAGGATACCATTAGAAAATACAGTACAAAAAAAGTTTGTAATGGTTTATAGAGAAGATGATAGTATACCATGGGCAAAAGGTAGAGTAATTAAAATAGAAAAAGTAAAGAATGATTTAGTTTATTCTGGTATGGTGCCACGAATGTCTGGGCAATATGGATTGTTTGAAAGTACAGACTTAGATGATAGCGATTATCGACCTGAAAAGAGAGTAAAGATAAAATCTAGAATAGCAAGTGGAAAATATACCGGATTTGAGTTTAAAGGGCTAAAAGAAGGAGATGTAGTTAAGATATATAATGTCAGTGGAAAAAAGATTGCAGAGATAACAGATGTATCAGCATTGGGAGTAGCATATTGGAAAGGGAAAAAAGGTACGAATAATAGTGAAGATTGGGCTGAAAGTGGAACATATATTTATCAAATTAAGTTGAAAGAAAAAAATAAGATAGTAAGTGGAACGATAGCATTTGTATGGTAAGATGAAAAAAATAGTAGCAATATTATTATTAGCTATAGTAGTATTTTGTGTAAAAACGGAAGCTGCTTTTCAGGATACTTATTGGGGAGTAAGAGCTTTGGGTATGGGTGGAGCTTTTGCGGCAGTAGCAGATGATGCAAATACACCATTGTATAATATAGCAGGTATAGCAAATATGTCTCAACAAGAAATAACATTGATGGGCTCTAGGTTGTTTGCAGGAATAGAAGGGGTAGAAATAGGAGCAAACTATTTAGGATATGTTCGTCCGATTGGGGAAATGTATGGTGCTGTATCTTTTGCATGGTCGTCGTTGTCAACTCCAGGATTAAGAAGAGAAGATTCTTTTAGTTTGGGGTATGCAAGGGGAATAAATGATGTAATTTGTTTAGATGTAGAGACTGTGTCTTTAAGCATAGGTGTGAATATGAAGTATTTAGTACAAGAGACAAAATTTGATGAAGAAGATAACGATTTATCTCGTTCAAGGGGGGCATTTACTGCAGATATAGGAATATTAGCATGGTTTTCAAATGGTATAGGTATAGGGTACAGTAGTAAATATTTAGTGCCAGCAGATATAGGATATGAAGAAAAAGATGAAGTAAAGAATGTAAATGTAATAGGGTTGAGTTATTTTGATGAAGAATTGCCGTATATAAAAATACCTTATTTTACGGTAGCAACAGATGTTATATTTAGAGACAATGAAGCAACTATAAGGGTTGGTTTAGAAAGTTGTTTTTTCAATAAAAAGTTAGCAATAAGATTAGGTGGAAGAGAAGAAGCCTATGATATAGGTTTTGGATACGAGTTTAGTTTTTTAAATGAAAGCAAGTTGTCTATAGATTATGCATTTGAAATGCCGGTGAAAGTAGAAGAAAGTTATGGATCTCACTTTTTTAGTTTATCATTTAAATTTTAGTAGCATTTAGTTTTGGTTTTGTTTATAATATATGAATTTTATACAAGAAGGAAGGATATTTGATAATAAAGAGTATCTTTCTTTTTTTATAGAAAGTTTTATAATAAAATAAGTTTATAAAATATATTTTATAGGAGTTTGTTATGGTACAAAATAATATTTCAGAGTTGCATAAAGAAAGATTAAAGTTTAAGCCGGTTTTACCTGCAGTGTTAAAAAAGGGTATTGCAAATATAAAACCAGTTCTTGGCAAAGCAACAAAATCAGTAGCAGATTTTGATAAAATAAAAGCTATTTTTGAAAAAACTTATGGAATGCCTGTTGTAAGTTTTAAATCAGGTAAAAATGTTAGTGTAACAAAAAAAATAGTAAAAGTAGGGGTAGTTTTGTCAGGTGGGCAAGCTCCTGGTGGGCACAATGTTATATTTGGACTTTTAGAAGGGTTAAAGTCGGCTAACAAGAAAAACAAGTTAATTGGCTTTTTAGGAGGACCTTCTGGAATTTTAGATAATAAAACAATGGAAATTACGGATAAAGTTATTGCAAATTATAAAAATACGGGTGGTTTTGATATGATTCAATCTGGTAGAACAAAGATAGAAACCCCTGAACAATTTGCAAAAGCTAAAGAAACAATATTAAAAAATAAAATAAATGCATTAGTATTTATTGGTGGTGATGATTCAAATACAAATGCAGCACTTCTTGCAGAATATTTGAAAAAAGAAAATGTTGATGTAAGTGTTGTTGGTGTGCCAAAAACAATTGATGGTGATTTAAAGAACGAACATATTGAAGCATCTTTTGGTTTTGATACAGCAACCAAAATTTATGCAGAACTTGTAGGAAATATTGAAAGGGATGTTAATTCAGCAAGAAAATATTGGCATTTTATAAGGCTTATGGGTAGAAGTGCATCACATATTACTCTTGAAGTTGGTTTTAAAGTTCAACCTAATGTTGTTTTAATAGGGGAAGAAGTATTAGCAAAAAAAATGACACTTAAACAAATAGTAGATAGTTTAGTGAACTTAATTGTTAAAAGAGCAAAACTTGGTAAAAATTATGGTGTAGTTTTAATCCCTGAAGGTTTAATAGAATTTATTCCTGAAATGAAGGCTCTTATTGCAGAACTTAATGATATATTGGCAGAAAATGAAGAACAATTTTCAAAGTTAAATACTATTGATGAAAAGATAAATTTTGTATCTTTGAAACTTCCTAAAAATTTGTCTGAATTATTGTTATCTCTTCCTAAGAATATTGCATCACAATTGATGTTGGATAGAGATCCTCACGGTAATGTTCAAGTTTCACTAATTGAAACGGAAAAATTATTAATTGAAATGGTTTCAGAAAAATTAAAAGAGCTAAAGAAAGAAGGAAAGTATTTAGGTAAATTTTCAAGTATACATCATTTCTTTGGATACGAGGGAAGATGTGGAGTTCCTTCAAACTTTGATGCAAACTATACTTATGCATTGGGATACAATGCGGCAGCATTAGTGTTAAACAATCTGTCAGGGTATTTGTCATCTGTTAAAAATTTAGTTGCAGAGCCATCAAAATGGATTTGTGGTGGTATTCCTTTGACAATGATGATGAATATTGAAAAAAGAAAAGGTAAAGAAAAACCTGTTATACAGAAAGCTCTTGTAAAACTTAATGGTGTACCGTTTAAAGAATTTGCTAAAGTTAGGCAAGATTGGGCTATAAACGATAGATATATGTTCCCTGGATCTATACAATTTTTTGGTCCTGCGGCTGTAACGGATATTACAACAAAAACTTTACAGTATGAACAAAAGAAAAAATAGTTTTGAATAAAATAAAAAAACCATTCCTACTAATTAACAGTAGGAATGGTTATTATTTTTTATATCTTTAATATAATAATAGTAGATTTGTTATGATAAAAGTTTTTATTAAAAGAATAATTTCACTAAATATAATTTTTATATTTATGATGACAATACATAGAGCTATATTTATGTTCTATTATTTCAATTTTAAAGATTTAACACCATATACAGATTTAATAAAAGCTTTTATTTTAGGTTTTAGATATGATTGTGCAGTTATTGCATATATAAATTCATTAGTAACATTGTCATTTATAATCTTTTGGTTTATAGATAGCAAAAAACTTTTTATAAAATTTGTTAAAAGTTTAAAATATTATTATACAATATTTTTTGGAATAATTATATCACTGCTATGTATAGATTTTGGTTTTTATTCGTATTTTCAAAATCATATAAATATTTTAATATTTGGTATTTTTGAAGATGATACAAAAGCACTTGCTTCAACTATTTATGATAACTATCCAATATTTTGGGTTGCATTAGGATTTGTTGCATTGTATGTTTTGATATATTTTGTAACTAAAAAAATAATGGAAACTAATATTTCAGGATTTTATTACAATAAAACAAAAATTGGATATAAAATATTTGGAGCTCTTTTAGTTTTATCTTTAAATTTTATTATAGCAAGAGGCTCTTTTGGAATATTTCCTTTAGGAGTAGATAATGCAGATCTTTCACAAAACACATTAATAAACAAAATTGCTATAAATGGAATATATACTTTACAAGTTGCTATTGAAGCAAGGTCTCAAGAAAAAAATTATGATTATATAAATAAAATGGGCTACAATAAAGATAACATAGCTCAAGCATTTAGTGATTATCTAAATGTAGATATAAATTCAATAGATAAAGATCAACCAGAACAATCTATGTTTAGAACAACAAAATATAATAAAAATATTGAAGATATAAAACCTAATGTAATTTTTATTGTTATGGAATCTTTAGGTACAGATTTAATGCACTATAACAGTAATACATTTAATGTGCTAGGTGAATTTAAAAAACATTTAGACCAAGATACTGTTTTTTATAAATTTATTCCTTCAAATATGGGAACGATAGGTAGTTTGGAAGGGGCAATTACTAATATTTTAAGATTGCCATTATCAAGATTTTTATGTCAATCTAAATATGCTTATAACAAATATTTTTTTTCTGGGCCTATGCCTTACAAAAATAGTGGATATGAAACTTATTTTATGTATGGTGGAAATACCGGCTGGAGAAATTGTAGTGGATATATGCCAAGCTTAGGTTTTGATAATGTTTTAGGTGAAGGGCAAATGTCAAAAGAGTATGAAAGAAATCAGTGGGGAGTATACGACGAATATTTGTTTGACAATATATTTGAAACTCTTAAAAAAAATGATAACAGTAAATTTATTTATGTTATGACAACATCAAATCATCCTCCATATTCTTTGCCAAGAAATTATAAAAAGCCATATCCATTAGAAATAAGTAAAGAGTTAGAACAAAATATTACAGGGGATATGACTTTTTCTAAAATGAGGTTTGCAACTTACCAATATTCTTGCCAGAAAGTTGGCGAATTTTTAACTAAATTAAAAAATTCAAAATTTGCCAATAATACAATAGTAGCAATCACAGGGGACCATAATTTTTGGATTACATTTACTTATCTGCTAGAGCAAAAATTGGATGAACAAAGTGTTCCTTTCTACTTATATATTCCAAACAAATTAAAACCTTCAAAAATAGATACAACAGTTGTAGGTTCTCATACAGACATTTTACCAACACTTTATAATTTGTCACTGTCAAATACAAAATATTGGTCTATGGGGCAAGATTTGTTGGCTGATAGTGCAAAAAACAATATTGCTTCAAATTGTGAAGGAATAATAATGACAAAAGATAATTTTGTTATTTATGATTTTGTATTAAATAAAGAAAAATATTATAAGTGGAATAAAAATAAGCCAAGAGAAATTGTTCCTTGCCAGCAAAATCAAGAACATAGAAATATGGTTAAACATTATAAATCAGGCATTACAATTGCTTATTATATGCTAAATAATGCAAAAGCAGTTGCAAAGAGTGATTTACAAATAAAGTAATATATCTTATAGATTGTTTTTACGGGAAAAAACAACATTCTCCTAATTTAATTACTAAGAAAAGTTAAAAGTTTACTAAAATATGAGTTAGAAAAATAAGAATTTATATTTATATAAAAGTAAAAGATTTATTAATTAATGGTCATAAAGATTGAGGATAATATTTCACAAAGAATTAACAAATAATTTTATAGAAGTTCATATAGTATTGTTATAATATACACTACTAAGCAAGAAGTTTATATAACATTGGTAGGTTATACAGTGTTATATAGAGTTATGGTGATATAATATGTGATAAGATAGGGGCTATTTATTAACATTAATAAGGAGATAGTTTTAGATATATTATTGTGAGGCAAAAAAATACTTAAGTGGTGGATATTTTTTTAAAAATAGCTTATAGATAGTATACAGTAGATGAGACATGAATATAGGTAAAATTTTTATTAACTTTAGTATTTTTAAGATGCACAAAGTGCTACAGATGAAGAAGTTAATATCTTGTGTGATGTTTTTTATATTGATGAGTTTGATAAATATTAGGAGGATAGAATTTGAGGTGGGAGATTTTATTAAAGAGAGTGTAAGAGTGTCAGTAAAAACGGTATCTAGGCAAGTTAGTTTTATATATAGGATTTATTTAGAAAGATTTTCTAGGGTATTTGTGGGGGCGAGCGAAGGAGTATTAGTAAAGGAGCAAAGAACGAGAGGAGACGAAATAGGTGAGCGAACTGGCGAAGGTAATAGTTTGATGGCATCAGTAGGATACTTGATGGCAGCAGATGTATATGAGA
>CAMVLN010000082.1 GCA_947168325.1 uncultured Elusimicrobia bacterium
GATTGAGTTTTATAAAGTTAGTAGAGCTTTTATAAGTTAAATTTATTACCAATTTAGTTTTAGACTGTAAAATAAGTTTGAAAAGTAAGTTTTTCTATGAATTTATGTATTAAAAAGTTTTGAAACTTTTTTAAGGGAGATGTTAAGATGCCACCAAAGAAAATTAAGACACAAATTAAGTTGCAAATACCTGCAGGGGCAGCGAATCCTGCACCACCGGTTGGACCAGCACTTGGACAACAAGGGGTAAATATAATGGATTTCTGTAAACAATTTAATGAAAGAACAAAAAAAATGGAGCAGGGAATGGCTACACCAGTAGTTATTACTGTTTATGAAGATAGATCTTTTACATTTATAACAAAGATGCCTCCGGTTCCTGCTTTGATAAAAAAAGCTGCAAAAGTTGCAAAAGCTTCAGGAGTTCCTAATAAGACTAAAGTTGGTTCTATTACAAAAACTCAAGTTGAAGAAATTGCAAAACAGAAGATGCCTGACTTAAATGCTGTTGATTTAGAAGGTGCAAAATTGATGGTTGAAGGTACAGCAAAAAGTATGGGAATAGAAATAAAAAAATAGGAAATTATGTTTGGCAGATTTGAAAGTAACGATTACATTACATGTGAGAGTTTTTTGTAAAATTGAATATATTGAAATTTTGATGGTTTAGTAGATTTGTTTTATAAATATCTTTATATTTTTTAAGTAGTTGGTGTTTTTTTAAAGGGATAAATATATCAGAGATTTTTAACTGTATTTTTTTGATTGAAAGTTTTAAATCTTATAATCTAATAAAAAGGAAATTTTTTATTCTAAACTATAGAATGTAGACTTAAAATCGCAGAGTTAATTTTTTAATAAAAGTGGGAGCTTAATAGCATTTGAACCACAGGAGATTAAAATGTCAAAAAGATTTAAAGAAACAGAAAAGTTAGTAGATTCAAGTAAGTTTTATTCGGTGGAAGAAGCTGTTGATTTAGTGAAAAAAACGGCAAAAGCAAAATTTGATGAGTCTGTAGAGATTCATATTCGATTAGGTATAGATCCAAAACAAAGCGATCAGATAGTCAGAGGTACAGTTTTATTACCAAATGGTATTGGCAAAACAAGAAGTGTTGTTGTAATTGCTAAAGGTGAAAAACAAATTGAAGCTGAAAAAGCTGGTGCAGATAAAGTTGGTTCAACAGATATAGTTGAAGAAATTTCAAAGGGTTGGTTAGGTTTTGATGTTTTAGTTGCTACACCAGATTGTATGAAAGATTTAAGTAAGGTTGCAAAGATATTAGGTCCTAAAGGTTTAATGCCAAACCCAAAATCAGGGACAGTTACTTTTGATATAGGAAAAACTGTTCAGGAATTGAAAAAAGGTAAGGTTGCATACAAAAATGATTCTTTTGGAATAATTCATTGTTTAGTAGGAAAAGTATCTTTTGAAAAAGAAAAATTAGTAGAGAATATAAAAACTTTAGTTGCGGTGATTCAAAAAGCAAAACCTTCGTCAGCTAAGGGTCAGTATATAAAAAGTATTTCAATTTCATCAACAATGGGTCATGGAATATATGTAGATTCGAAAATATAATTTTGTAAAAGAAATACTATGAAAACAAGAAGAATATCTAAATTGCTCTTCTTGTTTTTATGTTTTAAAAGAAAGTTGTAAGAGTGTATTATGAAGAAAGTAAAAAATATTTTATCAATATATGATTTAACTTCTAAAGAGATTTGGGCAATTATTCAATCTGCAATAAAGTTAAAAAAACAGAAAAAATCAAAATTTCAATTAAAAGGTAAGACAATAGGTCTTATATTTGAAAAACCATCAACAAGAACAATGGTTTCTTTTTCTGTCGCGATGTGTCAAGAAGATGGGACTCCTTTGGTTTTAGATTTAAAAAAATTGCAAACGACAAGAGGAGAATCTATTTATGATACAGCAAAGGTTTTATCAAGATATTTGGATGCTATAATTATAAGAGCTTTTAAACACAGTTCCATAGAAGAATTTGCTAAATATTCGTCAAAACCAGTAATAAATGCCTTAACAGATTTAGAGCATCCATTGCAAATATTAGCAGATTTAATGACTATAATAGAAAAGTATAAAATAAAAAATTTGAAAGAACTATGTAAATTAAAAATTTCTTTTGTTGGTGATGCTAATAATGTTGCAAATTCATGGCTTGCAGTGTCAGCTGTATTAGGACTTAATTTTTTATTGTTGGGACCTAATAATTATGCACCTAAAAAAGAACTTTTAGAAAAGGCTTTACGAATTGGTAAAAAAACTAAAGCAAATATAAATATAAGTAATGATATAGAAGATATTAAAAGATCAGATGTTGTTTATACTGATGTATGGATTTCTATGGGTGAGGAAAAAGAATCTGTAGAAAGGCATAAAGCTTTTTTAAAATATCAAGTTAATGATAACTTATTATCAAAAGCAAATAAAAATTGTATAGTTTTACATTGTCTTCCAGCAGTAAGAGGAGAAGAAATAACAGCAAGTGTTATGCAAAAACAAGAAGATAATATTTTTGAAGAAGCAGAGAATAGATTACATATTCACAAAGCAACAATGATTTATTTAATTAAATAAATTTAAAAATTTTTTAGTATATTCTTTTTTATATATTTCCCATTTAATAATTTAATTTTTTGTTATACTTTTTATCAATATGTTTTTGATAAAGATTTTTTTCAAAAACTACGGTGAATTGTTAACTTATACATTAACATTAGTATTCAAATATGTACTGACCTTCTGTAGTTTCTTGATATATCAATATATATATTGTAATATTTTTAAAATATACAATATATGGTATTTTGTTCGTTCGCTTTACTATAGGAAAAAGAGGTTTTTATTATGAAATGTCCTTTTTGTGGTAGTTTTGATGGTCAAGTTTTGGATTCTAGACCTATAGAACATACCTCATCTATTAGAAGAAGAAGGCAATGTAATCAATGTAAAAAAAGATATACTACTTATGAACGACCAGAAGAAGTTACACTTATGGTTGTAAAATCTGATAGTAGAAGAGAGCCTTTTGATAGAAAAAAATTATGGAATGCAGTTTCTAGAGCTTGTGTAAAAAGACCTGTTTCTACGGAAACGATAGAAAAAATTGTATCAGAGGTTGAAACAGAAATAAGAGACTATATTATGGAAGTGCCATCTACGGTAATAGGGCAAAAAATATTGCAAAAGCTACTAGATATAGATATTGTAGCATATATTAGATTTATTTCAGTGTACAATAATTTTGCAGATTTAAATGATTTTATGACAGAATTAAAGAAAATAAAAAAAGAACAAGATAAAAAAATAAAACAAGTATAATATGGAGGATAAATATAAATGCAAACATTAAAGGAAAAGCTATTAGATAAAATTAAGCCAACTCTAAACGAAAATGCAATGAAAGTTCTATCAAAAAGATACCTAAAGAAAGACAGTGATGGTAATCCTATAGAAAAGGCAGAGGATTTATTTTTTAGAGTTGCTGAAAATATTGCACAGGCAGATAAAATTTATGGTGAAGATTCTAATTTAGATAAAACTATAGAAGAGTTTTATACAATGATGGCCAATTTAGATTTCTTACCTAATTCGCCTACATTAATGAATGCAGGAAGGCCATTGCAACAGCTTTCGGCTTGTTTTGTGTTGCCTGTAGAAGATTCAATGGAATCAATATTTGAAACATTAAAACATACAGCTTTAATTCATAAATCAGGTGGGGGAACTGGTTTTTCTTTTTCAAGATTAAGACCTTCTAACGATACGGTAAAATCTACAAATGGGGTATCTTCTGGTCCGGTATCATTTATGCAAGTATTTAATGCAGCTACAGAAGCGATAAAACAAGGTGGAACTAGAAGAGGGGCAAATATGGGAATACTTAGAATTGACCACCCAGATATAATGAAATTTATTACCTGTAAAGATGTTAGCACACAACTTACAAATTTCAATATATCAGTTGCTTTAACAAAAGAGTTTATGAATGCGGTTGAGGACGATGAAGATTATAATTTATATAATCCAAGAACAAAAGAAGCTGTAGGAAAACTAAATGCAAGGGAAGTTTTTGACAAAATAGTTGAACAGGCATGGAAAAATGGTGAACCTGGAATAGTTTTTATAGATAGAATGAATGAATACAATCCTACACCAGATATTGGAACAATAGAATCAACAAATCCTTGTGGAGAACAGCCACTCCTTCCTTATGAAGCTTGCAATTTGGGCTCTATAAATTTATCACATTTTGTAAAGAACGGTAAAATTGAATGGAAGAGATTAGAAACTGTGGTTAAATCAGCGGTTCATTTTTTAGATAATGTTATAGATATGAATAATTATCCAATTACAAAAATTGCTGAAACAACAAGAGCAAACAGAAAAATAGGTTTAGGTGTTATGGGTTGGGCAGATATGTTGTTCCAATTAAAAATGCCTTATAATTCACCAGATGCTGTGTTATTAGCAGAAAAAGTAATGTCTTTTATTGAAGAAAAATCACATAAAGCTTCTGAAGAAATTGCATTAAATAGAGGGGCTTTTCCTAATTTTAAACAAAGTATATATAAAGATAGAAATCCTATTAGAAATGCAACAACAACAACAATTGCACCTACAGGAACTATTGGTATTATTGCAAATGCTTCAGGCGGGGTAGAGCCGATGTTTGCTTTGGTTTATAAAAGAGCAAATTGTTTAGATAAAGCAGAAATGTTTATTATCAATCCTTATTTTGAAAAGGCAATAAAAGATGCAGGTGTTTATTCGGAAGATTTGATGGCAAAAATAGCACAAGAAGGAACAATACAACACATTAAAGAAATTCCTAAAAAAATAAAAAGAGTATTTGTTACTGCTCATGATATTTTACCTGAGGACCATATTAGAATGCAAGCAGCATTTCAAAAATATACGGATAATGCTGTTTCAAAAACAGTAAATTTTGCACACAATGCGACAAAGGAAGATGTAAGTAAAGCATATATGTTATCTTACAAGTTAGGTTGTAAAGGAGTGACTGTTTACAGAGATGGTTCTAGGGAAGACCAAGTATTAGTTTCAGCAAATTCTACTCCCAATAAAAAAGAACAAGCAGATATTTCTGCTCTTCCTGTAAAAAGAGAAAGAATTAGACCTAAAAAAATTACTGGCTCTACATTGTTAATGCATACAGGTTGTGGAAAAATGTATGTTACAATTAACGAGGATAATGAAGGAGTTTTTGAAATATTTACACAGCTTGGAAAATCTGGTGGATGTCAGGCAACACAATCAGAAGCTATAGCAAGACTTATATCTTTAGCATTAAGATCTAGAATAGACACAGCAAGAATAATTGATCAATTAAAAGGTATAAGATGTCCATCCCCAACACTTACAGAAAATGGGGCAATATTGTCTTGCCCAGATGCAATAGCAAAAGCTCTAGAAGCTTATATTTCTGAAAAAAACGAACCAAATTTGTTTGAGAATAAAACAAATATAACAACACAAACAATAGCAAAAAATAGTGAAGAGAAAGTTAAAAAATATAAACCTGTCCCTTCAGGGAACAGTGAAGGAGCATGTAGACAATGCCCAGAATGTGGAGAGATGTTAGAGTTTTCAGAAGGATGTGTAATTTGTCATTCTTGTGGATATTCAAAATGTTTTTGAATTTAAAAGATGGAAAATTATAGAGAAGTATAGTTTTTAAATATTTGAAAATTAGTTATAGCAAAACATAATTAGTATAACTTAAATTTTTAATTTGTTTTTGTGAATCAAGAAATATAAAAATTTTTATTAGAATTTTTGTTGACTTTATTTATAAATTATGAATTATATATATTAGATAAGTTCGTACTCATCTACAAACTAGTTTTTATGAGGAGTTAGTATGTTTTTTTTAAAAATTTTAAAAAATGTAATTGTTATGTTTCAAACGGATATTTCTCCAAACCAAATAGCTTGGGGTTTTGCTTTGGGTGCAATATTAGGGCTGGTTCCTAATATGTTTGTAAAGTTATTACTATTTATTGTGATAATGTTATTTAGAGTAAACATATCTGCAGCTTTTATAGGTTGCACTTTATATGCAATAGTAAGTTATCCTTTAGATTTTTTGTTTGATTCTATTGGATATGCTGTACTAAACATAAGTTTCCTTAATTCTTTTTATACTTGGTTATACAATTTGCCAATAGTTCCTTTTATGCATTTTAATAATACTGTGGTTATGGGAAGTTTTGTTGTTGGTTTAATGTTATTAGTGCCTAATGGAATTTTTTCAAAAAAATTTCTTGTTTATTACAGAACACATTTAAAAGATAAAATTTCTAAATGGAAGATAGTTAAAATTTTATCTTCAAGTATATTAGTAACAAAGATAATAAATCTTGTTAAGTAGAGGAAAAATATGAAAATTATAAGATGGAGTTTTTTATCAACAGCAGTAATAATTGTAGCATTAGTAATATTATTTAATATTTTATTTTTAGATAAGATTTTAAAGAAAACAATAATTTCACTGGCACAGCCAATAGTTGGTGCAAAGGTTGAAATAGATTATTTAAAAACAAGTTTAAAAAAATGCTCTGTTTCTATAAATGGATTAAGGGTTGCAGATAGAAACGATTATTTTAAAAATCTCATAGATGTAGAAAAAATAAATTTTGATGTTAGATTTTGGCCACTTTTTAGAAAAAAGTTTCTTATAGATGAAATGAATGTAAATGGTATAAAATGGCAAACTCAAAGGAAAACTTCAGGACAATTGCCACCAAAGCAAGAAAAAAAGTTTGTTAAAGGAAAAAAAGATAGTAAATTTTCTAAAATGTTTGAAGTTGCAAAAACAAAAACTATTTCAGAAGTAAACA
>CAMVLN010000083.1 GCA_947168325.1 uncultured Elusimicrobia bacterium
TTTTACATTTTGCAAAAACTTTTTTTCTATACTTTTTGTTAAGTGTTCTGTATTAGGTAATATTGGTAAAGCTAAATTATAAGTTGAGAATATTCTTCTTATAATTAGTTGATAAGCTACCATACAATGTAATCTATCAAAATCTAGTGGTAAATTTACAATTTCTGTATAAAATTTTGAACTATTATTTTTTATATTATAGCCATATGGCAATATTGAAGGCCCCACAATGTTTTTTATTTTATACAAATATTTTGCAAAAAAAGATGTTATATAGCAATGATCCAAAAATATTATCAAATCATATTTTTCTTTTTTTATATTTAAATATTTTTTTATGCACCAATAAACTCTATATACAATTTTAAATACTTTATTTTCAAAGTAATTATATTTTTTTTTAGAAACAATAACACTATCAATGCCAATTTTTTTATCTATCAAAGGAATAAAAATATCTGATGTTATTAATGTTATTTTAATATTAGTATCATACTGTTTTACAAGAGATATTGCAGATGTTGTCCACACAAAATCTCCTATTCCACCAGTATTAGCTCTAACTAATATTTTTTTATAATCAGCCATAAAAATCCTTATTGTAAATGTTGGGTATATTATACAAAAAATATGTTTCTTTTTATTGCTATCTATTTTGAATTTAACAGTAAAGTTTTTTTAATATTTAAATTTTGATATACTTATTCATCAGTTGCAAAGATATTATAAAAATTTAAAAGAAAGAAGGTAAAAATGAAAAAATATTATATTACAACACCAATTTATTATGTAAATGATAAACCACACATAGGTCATGCTTATACCACAATAGCAGCAGATATTGTTGCAAGATGGAGAAGATTGCAAGGTGACGAGGTTTTTTTTCTTACAGGAACTGATGAGCACGGAGTAAAAATTTGCCAATCTGCACAAATAAAAGGAATGACACCTAAACAACTCTGTGATGAAATGAGTGAATATTTTAAACAAGCATGGAAACTATTAAATATTTCTAATGACGGTTTTATTAGAACAACGGATAAACAGCATGAGGAAACAGTTCAGCTAATAATGCAAAAACTTTATGATAAAGGGCTTATTTATAAAAAACGATATAAAGGATTATATTGTGTGGGGTGTGAAAAGTTTATTGCAGAAAAAGATTTGGATGAAAATGGTTGTTGCCCTGACCATAAGAAAAAACCTGTGGTTCAAAGTGAAGAAAACTATTTTTTCAAATTGTCTATATTCAATGAACAACTTATAGATATAATAGAAAATCCTGCAAATCGTAATCATATAGAGGTTTTGCCAGAAACAAGAAGAAACGAAATTTTAGGTAAATTAAGATTAGGCCTTGAAGATATAAGTATTTCAAGAGTAGCTCTTGATTGGGGTATTCCATTACCTTTTGATAAAACACAAACAGTATATGTTTGGGTAGATGCTTTAATTAATTATATTTCAGCAGTAGGCTATAAAGGTAATAAAGAAAGGTTTGAAAAGTTTTGGCCAGCAGACATACATTTAATGGCAAAAGATATTTTATGGTTTCATAGTGTGATTTGGCCAGCACTTCTTATTGGTGCAGATATCCCTGTTCATAAGAGAGTTTATGCTCACGGTTTTTTTACAATCAATGGAGATAAAATGTCAAAATCTATAGGAAATGTTATAACTCCTGATCAGTTAGTAGAAAAGTTTGGAGTTGATCCTACAAGATATTTAGCTGTATCTTTAATTCCTTTTGGTCCTGATGGTGATATTTCGATGAATGAACTTACTAAAAAATATAATGTAGATTTAGCAAACAATTTAGGTAACCTTGTTTCAAGAACAAATAAAATGGCAGAAAAATATTTTGATGCAAAAGTTCCACAAATAAGTAACGAAGATATTCTTACAAAAGAAGTTGCAAAAATATTAAATAACGGGTACAGTGTATCTATAGAAAATATGCAGTTTCACAAAACAGCAGAAAATTTACAACAAGCAATAACATTAATTAACCAACAAATAGAACAAGATGCCCCATGGAAACTTGCAAAAACAGATACAAAAAAACTTGCAAATTGTATATACTCATACTTTCAGGCAACAGATTTGATAGTATTACATTTAATACCATTTATGCCAACAATATCAGAAAAAATCTGGGCATTAAATGGAGCAAACGGAAATATTATTGAAGTTGCAAAAAAGTATTTTCTGGATAAACAAATACCAAAAGAAGGCTTTTCCTCAGCAAACAATAAATTAGGTATTTTTGAGATTTTATTCCCTAGAATAGAAATAAAAAAATAGGAATAATTGGCTATTGACAAAAATAAGAACTTGTTATATAATTAGCAATTGTTATATAAGAGTGCTAAAAATAAATTTTATTTAAAAATACAGATTTTAGAAGATAATTGAAAAATATTAGTTTGGCTATTGACAAAAATAAAAACTTGTTATATAATTAGCAACTATTAGGTTTGAGTGCTAAAAAAAGAAATTTCAAAAAATATATTTTAGGAGGTAGTTTAAATGAAAATCAGACCGTTAGGCGACAGAATTTTGGTTAAAACCGAAGAACCAAAAGAAAAGAAAATCGGTGGAATAATTATTCCTGACACAGCAAAAGAAAAGCCACAAGAAGGAACAGTTATTGCAGCAGGTAATGGAAAAGTTGGTAAAGATGGAAAAGTTGTACCGATGGAAATAAAGGTTGGTGACAAAGTTTTGTATGGCAAATATTCAGGAACAGAAGTTAAGATAGATAATGTTGCTTATTTAATAATGTCACAAGATGATGTTCTAGGTATTCTAGAATAATTTAAAATAAATTTTGGAGGAATATAGAAAATGGCTAAACAATTAAAGTACACAGATGATGCAAGAAGAGCTATGAAAGAAGGTGTAGATAAGCTTGCAAATGCAGTAAAAGTAACATTGGGACCTAAAGGAAGATATGTAGTAATAGATAAAAAGTTTGGTTCCCCAACAGTAACAAATGATGGTGTTACAATAGCAAAAGAAATAGAACTTGAAGATTCTTTTGAAAACATGGGTGCACAACTTGTAAAAGAAGTTGCATCAAAAACAAATGATATAGCTGGTGATGGAACAACAACAGCAACAGTTTTAGCACAAACAATGATAGGCGAAGGGTTGAGAAATATTACAGCAGGTGCAAATGCTAACCATATAAAAATAGGTATAGATAAAGCCGTTAAAGCTGTAATAGAAGAAATAAAAAAAGTTGCAAAAAAAGTTTCTAGTAAAGAAGAAATTGCTCAAGTTGCTTCAATTTCAGCAAACGATAAAGAAATTGGAGATTTGATAGCAAATGCAATGGATAAAGTTGGCAAAGATGGAGTTATTACTGTTGAAGAAGGGAAATCAGCAGATACAACATTAGATGTTGTTGAAGGTATGCAGTTTGATAGAGGATATTGTTCTCCATATTTTGTAACGGATGCAGAAAGAATGGAAGGAGTGTTAGAAGATCCTTATATAATAATTACAGATAAGAAGATTTCTTCAATGCAAGAAATTCTTCCTCTTCTTGAAAAAGTTGTTCAAACAGGAAAAGGTTTTATAATAATAGCTGAAGATATAGAAGGTGAAGCTTTAGCAACATTAGTTGTAAACAAAATTAGAGGAACATTAAAAGTTATAGCAGTTAAAGCTCCTGGCTTTGGAGATAGAAGAAAAGAAATGTTGCAAGATATAGCAATTCTTACAGGTGGAACTGTTATCTCTGAAGAAATTGGTTTAAAATTTGATGCAGCAACAATAGATATGCTAGGTCAAGCAAAGAGAGTTGTTGTAGATAAAGAAAACACAACAATAGTTTCTGGTTGTGGTAAAAAAGAAGATATTGACAAGAGAATTTCTCAAATTAGAAAACAAATTGAAGAGACAAAATCAGACTATGATAAAGAAAAGTTACAAGAAAGATTGGCAAAATTAGTAGGTGGAGTTGCAGTTATCAATGTTGGTGCAGCAACAGAAGCTGAAATGAAAGCTAAGAAGTTTAAAGTAGAAGATGCTATGAATGCAACAAGAGCAGGAGTTGAAGAAGGTATAGTTGCAGGTGGAGGAGTGGCATTATTAAAAGCACAGTCAGTTCTTGATAGCTTAAAAGGTGCAGATAGCGATGAACAAACAGGTATAAATATTGTTAAAAAATCATTAGAAGGACCTATTAGACAAATAATTGAAAATGCAGGTATAGAAGCATCAGTTATAGTTGATAAAATTAAAAATAAAAAAGATGCTTCTTATGGATACAATGCAGATAACGATGAGTTTGTAGATATGATAAAAGCAGGTATCGTTGATCCAGCTAAAGTTACAAGAACAGCTTTACAAAATGCAGCTTCAATTGCAGGGCTTGTTCTTACAACAGAAGCACTTGTAACAGATATTCCAGAAAAGAAAGATGCTCCAGCAATGCCTCCAATGGGTGGTGGAATGCCTCCAATGTATTAATAGATAATAAGTTAGAGGTATATAAATGGGAAAAGGCAGGTAGATTTTTTTCTACCTGCTTTTTTAAAAGGAATATATTTTTTGAAGTATTAATTAGTAGAAAGGTATTATATTTTAGTTTATAAAATAATATATGTAATTAATTATTTGACAACCATATTTTACAAATACATCTAGTTTTTTATAAACTCTTGATTACAACTTAATTTTTGTTGTTATAAAATTTTTGCAAAGAAAAACTCCACTTAATTTTCATAGTTATACAAAAATTTTTACAAAATTAGTAGCAATTTTAAATTCTTTTCATATATATTATAAGTAAAATAAAATAGTTTATCATTGTGTTTTTGTAATTTATATATATATTTAATATAATCCATAATTAACATATTAAATAACTAACCAATATTATGGACATAATTTTTAATTATTTATTTACAATTACAGAATTATTTAATGGTGATGCATATAAAATATTACTTGTTATACATTTTATATTTATGTATAAATATTGGAAAATTTTTATAGAACAAAAAATACTGTTATATATAACAATTTTTATATCGTATGGTTTGATTTCTACTTTATTTTGTCTTGATAAGAATGCTGCATTTTATGAAATACTTAACTATGTTTTTGGATGGAGTTTGCCTTTTTTTCTAGGGTATACTCTTAGAAAAAATTACAATGCAAATAAAATTGTACTTACAACATTATTTATTTTTTCATCTTTAGTATTAATTGGTTTATTTTCTTATTATGGCTTTTTTCCTGAAAAATTTTGCACAATAAGGTTTTCTCATGACAAAACTTTAACAATAGGGACTTGGTACAGAGTATTATTTGCAGGAAAAGCATCTATGATGTTTGCAATATCTTTAACTATGTTGCTATTTCTTAAAAATATTAATACTAATATTAAAATTGCATTAACACTGTCATCTATTTTATTTTTAATTGGAATTTTTCTGTCAGGTTCTAGAATATATTCTGCAAATGTTGTTGGTTTATTATTTTTTATAATCATATTATATTATTACAAAAAAAGAAACTTTAAACGAAGTATTATTATTTTGGCTACTTCTTTAATCATAGTATTATTATGTTGTACAAATAATTTTGTAATTAATAGAATAAAACAATTATCTATTACAAAAGATGTAAGCATAGTTTATAGAATAAATATGTATAAGTATGCAATTTCAACATTTAAGAAATATCCTATTTTTGGAACTGGTCCAGCACAAGCAACATTAAAAGATGAATTTTTAAGTGTTGATACCGATGTAGGCAGAGGCGGGCACTTACATTCTATTTATTTAAGTATATTAGCAAATTTTGGAATGTTAGGATTAATATTATTTTTATTAATAATATTTTATATATTAAAAGAATTAATTTTTACATATAAAACAACTGGTGATATTTTATCTCTTAGTATGATATTTGCTTGGATATGTATATTATTAGGAGATAATTTTGATACCCTACTAGGTGGTTCGTATTTTGCTTCGTTATATTTTTTATTTACGGGTTTGGCTTTAAGAATGAAAACTTTTAGTTAATTAAATTCTGTAAATAAGTTTCGTAAATATAATCCCAAGTGTTGATATATTTTTTTACACGAAAATAATTATCTATTATGGCAGGTAATCTCTTTTGATATTCTTCATTAGTACATCTTTTTAAAATTTCCTTTATATTTGATTTTTGAGTTATACAAATAATACCATCTATATTAAAAAATTTTTCTATCTCAGTTGCACCAAGATATATAGGAATTGTTTGGTTTGCAAAAGCACATATTAACCTTTCTGTAAACAAGTATGGTGTTTGAATATTTTCTATACAAATAGAATACCTGTAATTTCGTAAAGTTGTATCAATACTAACAAATTTACCACCATCAAAAGTGCCAAAAGTATCACATAAATTTTCTTTTTTACACAAATTAGCTAAATCATATCTAAATTTATGTAATTTACACATTGATTTATCTGAAGATAGTATTGAAACATTTTTATTTTTATATTTATAATTATCTTCTTTACAAAAACTACCATTATATAGAGATGCATTCATTGGTGCAAATTTAGCATTTTTAACTGTATCTAAAATAAATTTAGAATTCGTAAAAATAT
>CAMVLN010000084.1 GCA_947168325.1 uncultured Elusimicrobia bacterium
AATTTTCAGAAGCTTTTGACGAAATAAAAAAATTATGAAAAAACAAAGAATTAGTAGAAAAGCATAATATTGATTTAGAATAAAAAATATGTTTTTGTTGTTATTAATTAGTATAATACGAATATAAATATTTATAGGTGGGTGTAAAAATGGAAATATCAAAAAAAGATGTTGATTATGTTGCTTTGCTTGCAAGATTGGAGTTTGAAGAGAAAAAAAAGAAAATTTAGTTAAACAACTTGGCTCTATTTTAGGTTACATTGAAAAAATAAAAGAAGTTGATACTTCAACAATTGCTCCAACAAGTCATGGTGGAACAAGCCAAAATGTTTGGAGAGAAGATGTTGTGGTAAAAAGTTCACAAAATACAATAGATTCTTTATTTAAAAATGCTCCAGAACAAGATGGCAACTTTTTTAAAGTTAAAAAAGTTATGGAGTTGGAAGATTAAAAAGTGTAAAAAATTTTTTTAATGACTAGAAGATTTAATAATTGGAAGATTATATAAAAGAGGAAAATATGTGTGACATAATAAAAATGACTGCAACAGAGCTTGCAGGAAAAATTAAGAACAAAGAACTTTCAAGTGTTGAAGTGACAAAAGCTTTTCTTGATAGAATTGAAAAAGTTGATACAAAAGTAAAAGCATATATTTCTGTTTGCAAAGATTATGCTTTAAAACAAGCTAAAATTTCTGATGATAAAATAGCTAAAGGTGAAAAGATAGGGGCATTAGAAGGTGTTCCTATAGCAATTAAAGATAATATTTTAATAAAAGATATTAAAATGACAGCAGCATCAAAAATATTAGAAAACTATATTGCCCCTTATGATGCTACCGTAATTACAAAATTAAAACATGCAGGAGCTGTTTTTGTAGGCAAAGCAAACCTTGACGAATTTGCAATGGGTTCATCAACTGAAAATTCAGCATTTTTTACTACAAGAAATCCTTGGAACATAGAACATATTCCTGGTGGCTCTTCAGGCGGTAGTGCTTGTGCAGTTGCAGCTATGACAGCTCCACTTGCACTTGGAACTGATACTGGTGGTTCAATTAGGCAACCTGCAAGTTGTTGTGGAATAGTTGGTGTAAAACCTACTTATGGTAGAGTTAGTAGGTTTGGTGCAGTAGCATTTGCTTCTTCACTGGATCAAATTGGGCCTATGTCTAAAACAGTTGAGGATAGTGCTTTGCTATTAAATATTATAGCTGGATATGATAGAAAAGATTCTACTTCAATAAATATAGAAGTTCCAAACTATCTTGAAAATATTAAAGATAGTATTAAAGGTTTAAAAATTGGTCTTCCAAAAGAATATTTTATAGATGGGTTAGATAAAGATGTAAAAAATGCTCTTGATAAAGCAATTGAAGTGTATAAAAGTTTAGGGGCCGAAATTATAGAAATTTCTTTGCCACATACAGATTATGCGGTTGCTGTTTATTATATTATTTGTTGTTCTGAAGCTTCATCAAATCTTGCAAGATATGATGGTGTTAGATATGGTTTTAGGGCAAATTGTAATAATTTGTTAGATGAATACCAAAAATCTAGGGGGCAAGGTTTTGGAGCAGAAGTTAAAAGAAGAATTATGCTTGGAACTTATGCTCTTTCTGCTGGATACTATGATGCTTTTTATGGTAAAGCTCAAAAAGTTAGAACATTAATAAAACAAGATTTTGAAAATGCATTCAATAAAGTTGATATTATTCTTACTCCTTCAGCACCAACTCCGGCATTTAAAATTGGCGAAAAAAGTTCAGATCCTTTACAAATGTATTTGTCAGATATATTTACAATAAGTTGTAATTTAGCAGCTATTGCTGCAATAAGTGTACCTTGTGGTTTTTCACAAAAAGGTATTCCTATAGGTATGCAACTACTTACAAAACATTTTGATGAAAAAACAATGTTTAAAGTAGCTTATGCTTACGAACAAGCAACAAGTTGGCATAAAGAGTTTCCAAAAATATAATTGTATGAGGATATAAAATATGAATAATAAATATGAAGTAGTTATAGGTCTTGAAGTTCATTCACAAATAAAAACAAAAACAAAAATTTTCTGTAATTGTTCTACAGATTTTCATTCTCAACCTAACACAAATATTTGCCCTGTGTGTACAGGACAGCCAGGAGTGTTGCCTGTATTAAATAAACATGCAGTAGAACTTATTGTAAGAACTGGTCTTGCATTAAATTGTAATATCAATAAAAAATCTGTGTTTGCAAGGAAACAATATTTTTATCCGGATTTACCAAAAAACTATCAAATTTCACAATATGAGCTTCCATTTTGCGAACACGGCAAAATAGATATTATAGTTGATGGACAAACAAAACAAATAGGTATAACAAGAATTCATCTTGAAGAAGATGCAGGAAAACTTATACATGATATTGGTTCAAGAAAACTTGATTATTCTTTAGCAGATTATAATAGAACTGGTGTTCCTTTAATGGAAATTGTTTCTGAACCTGATATAAGATCTCCAAAAGAAGCAGTTGCATATTTGTCTGCACTTAAAAATCTTATTGAGTATGTAGAAGCTTCTGATTGTAATATGGAAGAGGGAAAATTTAGATGTGATGCAAACATAAGTATCAGACCAGTAGGACAAAAAGAGTTTGGAACAAAAGCTGAACTTAAAAATATGAACTCTCTTTCTGGTGTAGAAGATGCTCTTACCTATGAGGTAGAAAGGCAAATTGAACTTGTAGAAAGTGGTGGCAGAGTTATACAAGAAACAAGGACTTGGGATCCAAATGAAAAAATTACAAAGTCTATGAGGTCAAAAGAAAATGCCCATGATTATAGATATTTTCCTGACCCGGATCTAGTTCCTGTAAATTTAGATGACGAATTTATAAATGATATTAAGAACAATATTCCAGAACTTCCCAAAGCAAGAAGAATACGCCTTATAAATAAGTTAGGTTTGCCTGAATATGATACAGATATTATTATTTCCGATAAACAATTGGCAGACTATTATGAAACAGCTTATAATAGTGCATTAAAAGGTGCAAAAGATTGTGCAAAACAAGTTGCTAACTGGATTATTACAGAGTTGTTAGGTAAGTTAAATAATTCTAAACTTACAATAAAAGAATCACCTATTTCACCTGAAAATATTGGAAAGCTTGTAATACTTATTTCAAAAGGAACAATTTCAGGTAAAATAGCTAAAACAATATTTGAAGAAATGTTTAAAGACAATAAAGATCCTGAAACAATAGTTAAAGAAAAAGGATTAGTGCAAATATCTGATGCAGGGGAAATTATAAAAGTGTGTCAAGAAGCAATTGCAGAAAATGCTAAAATAGTTGCAGATTATAAGTCAGGTAAAAAGTCAGCTATTGGGGCATTGGTTGGTGCTGTAATGAAAAAATCTAAAGGTAAAGCAAATCCTCAAATGGTTAATAAAACATTAACTGAATTGTTGAATAAATAGAGAAAAAATATGTGTTGAAATGTATAGAAGAATATAAAAACGGGTATATAATAAAATTTATGAATTAAAAAGTACATCAAAGATGGAGGTAGTGAAAATTAAATAAATTTTATTTCTTTTTGATTTTTTATATTATTTAATTTTTTCTATTGATGTCTGTTGTTTTTGTAGTTTTTTTGTTTTGTAAAAAACAATTCTTGTTTTGAAGCTAACATTTCATTTGTCAGTGTTAAGTTTCTTTTATATAATAATGTAGAAATTATATATGGAACAATTTAAATCAGAATTATTATTACCTGCAGGTTCATTATCTAGACTTAAAACTGCAATATTGTATGGGGCAGATGCAGTTTATTGTGGGACTCCAGATTTATCTTTAAGGGCAAGATCAACTTTCCCTTTAGAAGAACTTAAAGGGGCAATAGAATTTGTTCACAATGTAAATAAAAAAGTTTATTTAACATTAAATTTATTTTCTCATAACAAGGATGTAGATAAATTATTGGTATTTGTAAAAGCAATAAAAGAATTAAATCCAGATGGAATTATTGTTTCTGATCCTGGAGTATTTCAGTATGTTCATGATAAAATACCGAACTTACCAATACATATTTCTACACAAGCAAATGTTTCGTCATATTTAACTGTAAACTTTTGGAAAAATATGGGTGCAAAATTATGTGTGTTATCAAGAGAAACTTCTTTTAAGGAAATTGTAGAAATAAAACAAAAATGTTCCAACATAAAATTAGAAATGTTTATACATGGTGCAATGTGTATTAGTTATTCTGGAAGATGTCTTATTTCTGCATTTATGGCATCAAGAAGTGCAAATCATGGAGCATGTGCCCATTCTTGTAGATGGAAATATAAAATGTATCTTGAAGAAGAAGAAAGGCCTAATCAATTTTTTCCAATAGAAGAAGACAATAGAGGAACATATTTTTTCAATTCTAAAGCTTTATGTTTAATGCCAAAATTAAACAAAATTTTATAGGCAAAGATTGATTCTTTAAAAATAGAAGGAACAAACAAAACAGCGTATTATGTTGCACAAACTGCAAGAATTTATAGAAAAGCTATAGATGATTATTATTCTAATCCAAACAGTTGGGATAGTAATATATATATAAAAGAACTTGAAACTTTGCAAAATAGAAGATATACACTAGGTTTTTTTGATGGAATGCCAGATAAAAATACTCAAGATTATAATGATACATCAAGCAAAAGCGATTATAGAAATTGTGGTGTTGTTAGAGAAATAAAAGATAATGTTATAATTCTTGAATTAAGGCATAAACTTTCTAAAGGAGATGAAATTGATCTATTATCTCCTTATAAATTTGAACCATACAAAATAAAACTTGATAATATAAAAATATCAAATTCAAATAAAATTGTTGATACCGTTTCTCCAGGACAACTTAATATAGCAATAGATATTTATATACCTAAAGAAGATATAAAGCTGTTTCCTAAATATACGATTGCCAGGATAAAAATAAAATGAAACAAATTCTATTACTGTTAGCTTTTATAGCATTTATATTTTTATCTTTAGAACTAACATTACATTTAAGTTCAAATATTTTAATAGTTGCAAACAAAATTGTAAATAAAGAATTTGTTCAATCACAAAAAAATAAAAGAATTTTATTAATAAAGTTCTTTAAAGATGCAAATAAATTTATAGAAGATAAAGCCATAGGTATAATAAAAAAATGGCATATTTAAAACTTGATTTACATGATATATTTAATAAAGGAAAAGAAATTGATAGAGCATTATTGGATATAATTAAACAAGCTACCAATAATAAAATAGACATTGTTGAAATTATACCGGGAAAAGGAACCGGACAATTAAAGAAAAAGGTTATTAGATTTTTGAATGATTCAAAAATAAAGCAACAATATAGTAGATATAAAGTTGATAATATAAATTTTGGTAAAATATCCGTATATTTTAATCATACAAAACTAGGAAAAGATAAATGAAAAATTTTATTAAAGTGTGTTTTATAAATATGTTTTCACTATTTGTAGTTTCTTTAGTTTTTAATAGAGACTTTGTTATCACAAGTTTTTCTGCATTATTAATTTCTGCAATATTTTTTACTTTAATAAACCTTTATTTAAAACCTATAATAAAAATTGTAACTTTACCCATAAATTTTTTTACTTTAGGATTTTTTACATTATTCATAAATGCTTTTCTATTAATAATTGTAGAAAAAATGGTTAGTGGTTTTTATATAAAGAATTTCTCATCTGCAGTTTTTGGAGCAATATTATTAAGTATTATATATATGATAGTTGAAAAATTTGTTATAGTTAGAAATAAAGATTTTTATAATGAAAGTTTTAAAAATCAAAAAGAGAAAAAAAGTATTAATGTAGATGATGTTATAGATGTAGAAGGAACTTATGAAGAAGATAAAAAAGATTAAGATTGAAAAATAGAAGATTAAAGGAAGCAATTATTTTGAGGTATTAGTAATGATAACAAAACAATTAATAGAAAGAATTTTTTCAGCTGCAAACCTTTTAAGATGGAATGACCATATAAGAACTTTTGATTTTTTTGAAATAGATAAGCAATCACATAAAATGATAATTGCATATATAATAGCTAAATTTGATGAAGAAGAAGGTAAATATATAGATTGGCTTAAACTTATTGAAGGGGGAATATTTGAATTCTTTCATAGAACAATGTTAACAGATTTGAAACCAGAAGTATATCATGAAATAATGTCTAAAAAGAAAAAAGAATTAAACAAGTGGATATTAAAAAATCTTAATGATGATATAATAAAATTGGGGAAAGATTTTACAGATAGATTTGAACAATATTTGTTTGACGAAGAATATGCAAAATATGAAAAAAGGATTTTATTAGCTTCTCATGAGTTTTCTACAAGATGGGAATT
>CAMVLN010000085.1 GCA_947168325.1 uncultured Elusimicrobia bacterium
TCAGTTTCGTCATTAGTTCTTTCAACTAATCTTACATTATCACCTTTTTTTACCTGCAGGTACTGTATTAACATATCCACAATTCAAACATACCACTATCTGCTTTTTTGTACTATTATCTTCCCTATTTTCTACTTCTTTATATACATTATCATTGTCTTTTTGTCTATTTTTTTCGTTTTTTTCTATATCCATATTTTTTTTAATATCATATACTGTATCATCATTTGAATATCTTTCATCTATAAGAGCAGAAGGAATATTTTCATAAAAATTATTACTTTTATTTTGTTCTTTTATTATATTAGAAGTCATTATTATATCAACACTACTATTTTTTCCAGGCAACAAATTCACAGCAATTGTTTGTTCTTTATGATCCTTTGCTACAACTTTAAATTCATATTTACCTGGGTAAAATTGATATTTAAAAGAACCTTTACCATCAGTTTTACCTATATTTTTATTATTCAACCAAACAAAAGCTCTTTCTATACAATTACCATCAATTTCTGAAATAACATTTAAGGTTAATAAAACTTTTGAGTACTCTAATCTACCTACAACTATATCTGTTTTTTCTATATTTAAATTATGAATATTATGAGTTTTATATTTGTTATTTCCAACAAAAGCAATATCATATGTATCGACTGGCAAAGCAATCTTTATAGGCTTATCTGTAGAAATTTTTCTTTTAATATTGAAATATTTATTAAATATACTTACATATGTAACAAAAGTATCATTAAGTTCATTTTTAGATAAAACTCTGAAAGATACTATTTTATTCATCTTAACAAACATAGAAACATCAGAATCTTTAGAAACCTCTATTTCCTTCAAGGCTTCCTCATATCTTGCACTAGTATCAACCAATCTAACTTTATATTTACCAATTTTAAATAAAGTTTTTAAAGGTGTTTTCCCTCTTGGCTTATTTTCTCCTTCAACATACAACAATACTCCTTGTGGGGCAGAATCTATATTCATTTTTTTAAATAATGATCCCTTTAAACAAAAAATATTCTCTCCATTAATATTTTTTAATTCACAGTTCCAATATTTTCTATCAACATCCGAAAACATTTCTTCTACAGTAGCCTTAGTAAAATCTATATTACATTTACCCTGTTCAGTATATCCTGCAGAACTAGACCCTAAATCTTCAAAATTTTTTGAAGAAAGCTTTACAGTATGGGCTCCAGCTAATAGCTGTACATTACAAGGTGTCTTTCCCAATCTATTTCCATCAATAAAAACATCCACATCTCTAGGATTTGAATCTATATTTAAAACAAAGTCAAAAAATAGTTCTATTTTTTCCTTTCTAACTTTTTTTGTGTTTTTATATTTTTCTATTTTTATAACTCTTCTAACAGGCTTAAAACCTTCTTTTAAAGCTGTAACTATGTATACTCCAGGAATTACTTTATTAATGTGTATTGGTGAGGCTGTTGAAACATTCTTTAATAAAACTTTTTCTCCATCTTTTGAAACCATATTAATAACTGCACCAGCAGGAACTGTATTTATAACAACATCCGGTGGATATAATTTTGTGTATATAGTTTCGCCAAAAGAAGTTAATTGTAATAAAAAAATATCTAGGACAACAAAGATAAAGAAAGCCAAAATAACAGAAAACAGAAATGTGTTTATGTTTTTTTTGGTATTATTTAATTTGGTAACTAACCAATTCCCAACATCTTCAAAAATAGTTTTTCCTTTTTCTGTATTTTTTTGTAGTTGTTTATCATGCAGTAAATCTTTTTTTACATAAGGAACTTCTTTTTTATCGAAAAAATAATCATTGTTTTGCCCAACAATAAAATCTTGACATGTAATCTTTAGTATAGAATTATTCTTTTGAATTTCTTGAATATCTAAATTCCTAACTTTTACCATAAAATCTTCTGCCTTAATAAATTCTTCTTTCATAATTGTGTTAATAAATTTAGATAAAACAAATAAAAGTTCTTCCGTATCTATTCCTTTCAATAATCTCCTTATATCCCTATACATTTCAACGGCTTTTTCATATCTATCTTCTCTATTCTTTTCAAGAGCTTTTGTAATCACAGCACCAACCTCACATGGAACATCCACCCCTACTTCTAGTTCAAATGCTTTTTCATTAAAATTTTTATTTAAAATTTGCTCTTTTATTTCCTGCTTTGATCCTTTATATAGCTGTTGTCCAGTTAGCATTTCATAGTACAACACGGCTATGGAAAAAATATCTGTCCTATGATCTATATCTGGAAAACCCTGTATTTGTTCAGGAGACATATATGAATATTTCCCTATAATAATGTGCTCAGGTATAGAATCTCTAACTTCATCAACTGTTTTTGCTATACCAAAATCACTTAATTTTACATTTCCATTAAAAGACAGTAAGACATTACTAGGAGAGATATCTCTATAAACAATACCATAACTTTTTCCAGTAACAGTATCTCTAGCAATTCTATTAGCATAATCTATAGCTTTCAAAACACACATACAAATAAATGTAGCTATTTTCCAAGGAACTTTAACATTTATATCATTACATTTTTTAATTAATTTCTCTAAATCTACCCCATAAACATAATCAAGAACAACATAATACGAACCATTACTACCCCGCCAAAAATGTTGCACTCTAACAATATTATCATGAATAATATTTTTAGCTATAAGTGCTTCTTTATAAAACATCTCTACAAATCTTGATTGTGAATATTCTGGAATCAATTCCTTTATTGCAACAAAATTTCTTAAACTGAAATCATATGCTAACCAAACTGTTCCAAATCCGCCAACACCTATTTGTTTGACAGTTACATACTGATTATTTATAAACAAACCTAATTTACTATTTTCTTTATCAACAAAAAAAGTCTCAATATTATCCATAATTAACCTTTAACATAACTATTAAAACATTAATTTATATAATATATAAAATATATAAAAAACAAATAACAAAATTATTTGTACAAAAATTTATAAAAACAATACAACCAAAACCAAGCGGGCAATGGGAATCGAACCCACGATTCAAGCTTGGGAAGCTCGGGTTTTACCACTAAACTATGCCCGCATTAACTTAACCTACAAATTTGAAATTTAAAACATACAAATAACATAAACCTATAAAACCTACATTATTTTATATTTTTCCTTCAATTGTGTCAATTGAGGCTTAACAAAATTTAAGGCACTTTTCTCATCTTTTATTCTATTTTCTTCATAAGCATTATTTATTATTTTTAATAGTTCACCTATTATCTTACCCGGTTTCAAATTAAATTTTTTCATTAAAATATTACCATCAATAATTTTATTTTTAGGTTTTCTATTAATAAAATCAAAATAATTAAATATTAGCTTGGCAACATATTTTTCTTGACATTTTAAAATGTTTTTAGAACACACTTTAAGGTTTTTATACGAATGCCAATCAGACATTGCTAATATTAATAAATCAGGAGTATTTTCTTTTATATCTCTAAATAATCTAGTTTGTGCTTTTTTTGTGATGACTTCAGCTTTTGCTAAACTTGATGGTCTCATATGTTCGGAAATTATTGTTTTAGCAAAATTTATTTCTTTATTACTCATTTTAAGTCCTTTCATTATCTCTACCGTTTTTTTGGCACCAAGCTTTTCATGACCTAAAAATCTCATTTTATTACCAATTCTTTTAGCGGTTTCCGGTTTTGCACAATCATGAAATAGTGCAATAAACTTTAATAGATTCTTTCTAGTTATATTCTCAGAAAACTGTTTGTTTAAATGCTGTTCTAATAAATCTTTCGAATTATGAAAAAATTTATCTAATTTTATAAAAATATTTTCTAATGCTTCATAAGTTTGAAAACAATGTTGAAACAAACCTTTTGGATGATAATAAAAATTTTTTGCAGATTTCTTCATTTTAGTAATTACAGAGAACATAGACTCCAAAAGTTTTATCTCATCCATTATAAAAACATATTGTGAAGATTTTTTATTACTAAATATTCTAAATAATTCATTTTTTATTCTTTCACCGGCAACAGAAGATATTTTTGAAGCATATTTTTTCATTAACAATAATGTTTGTTTTGAAATTTTAAAATTATACTCACTTGCAAATCTAAATGCTCTTAACATTCTCAACGGATCTTTGATAAATACATTTTTTGACATAGCTTTTATTTCTTTCGTTTTTAAATCTTTTATTCCATTACAACAATCTATTATATTTTTTTTAATATTATCAAAATTCTCTATCTTTACAGCAAGTGAATTTATAGTAAAATCTCTTTTTTTTAAATCTTGTTCTATATTTTTGCCTTGCATAAGTGATATATCAATATATCGTATATTTTGATTGTTAAAAACTGCTACTCTATAAACTTGTAAATCACTATGCAACAAAAAACATTTCCCACTTATTAACCTAGCTAATTTTTTTGCAAAACTTTCTACATATTTTGATACAACCAAATCAATATCTAAACTTTCCTTTTTCAATAAAAAATCTCTTATGTAGCCACCAACTAAGAAAACTTCTGTATTGGTATCTTTTGCAAGTTCTATAATTTTTTTTATTTCTTTAAACACTTTTATTTACTCCATTAATTATCTAACAAATCTTAATAATATACAATTTTACTTTACACATGAAAAATACTTATCAATTTTTAATATATATATCCTGCACATTATTAATTTAGTCTTTTTGTTTGGCAAATAAAGATATACAAAACTCTCTATTTTCTTATATATATATATCAACTTTATATCAACTTTCTAAATCATTATTACTAATATTCAAACAATTAAATACTCAAAAAAATTTTTTCCCCCACTACAAAGCATAAACTAATTACTATAATTATTTACTTTATATACTTACAGCTTTTATATTTTATCATATTTTTTTATTTTGAAGTAATTTTATGAACATTTTAACGATTATTTTGCAATAAAAATATTTAAACCTTTTAATTTTTAATAATAATACTCTTGCTATTACAAATCCTTAAAAATTTTTATAAAAAATTGGTGAGTATATTTTCTAATATACCATCATTCATACATACAAGAGCAAAATTTTTTATAAACTCTTCTTTAATATTTATTTCTAATGTTTCCAATAAATATAGTTTGTTCACTTTCACACAAATTAATAAAAAGGAAGGAAAAAGGAGATAATATTAAAGTGTGAAAAGCAGTACAATAAAATAAAAAAATACTTTTCTAAATAAAGATACAGTTTAAGTTTTAAAAAAACAAATTTAATCAATACAATATTGTATGTAGCAAAAAATGGGGGGAACTGAAAAATTTTACCAAAAGAATATTAGATTTGACATATGATATATGAGATAAAGAACTTATTAGCAAAAAAAGGAATATTATGTAAAATATTTGTGGGTTTACAGAAAGACAAGTAAGGATAAATTAAGAAGAATCAAGTATATAAAGCACAACGATAAAAGCAAAAACAAATGCAACAACTCAAATATAGTATTTGAATGTCAATCATTCGTGACAAAGATATTATAAAATTTAAAATAATAGATGTAAAGTACTTATAGCACATAAACTATAAAGTTGTCGTAAGAGATAGAAATAAAACCGGAAGTTAAATATATAATAATAAATATGGCATATGAAGCAAAAATCATAAGAGACAAAATAGTATAAATGGAATATAATACCATCAGTTCTGCCAGGAACAAACATAAAAGAACAGTTGTAGATAAAAAATATATCAAAGAAGAAATGCAGTATATATATTTGTTTAAGAATAAAAAGATTTAGGAGAATATTCCCCAGATATAATAAACTTTATATAAGCTTTTATAGTTTTATTTATTTTGCTTTAATTTTTGATATGTTAGTGTAAACAAATTTTATCTAATTGAATTTATATTAATAATATTACCTCTTTGCTTTTACAAGTACTTCTTTACTATCTTATTATATTTATTTATTTTCATATTATATATCTCTACTTTTTTCATTAATTTTTACTAACTAAAATCTAGTTTTATTTAAAAAACAAATATATTACAAACTTCTAAAAATTTTACTTTACCAATTTATAATGATAAAATACAGAGGTTATGGACATTATAGATTTTCATATACATTTATGGCCTG
>CAMVLN010000086.1 GCA_947168325.1 uncultured Elusimicrobia bacterium
ATCTGTTTTGTTTCCATACCAAATATTACCGTTTGTTGGTTTTAATCTTCTATGAAACCAAAACCAAAAAGATGGATTTTTTTCTATATGTCTTTGTAAAATTTCATTATATCTCGTCATAATTATTTCTATATTTTTGTTTTCATCACATGTGTTTGGAACTTCTATCTCCTCGAAAGTTACAACATATCTTCCATTTGGTTGTCTTGTACAAAAACCAGCAAATAAAGGACATTTTGCTTTTAGAACAAAAACAGCCGGACCCTTAGGGGTTGACACTTCTTTATAAAAAAAAGGAGTATAAACTCCATGCTGACCTGCATGTTGATCTGCAAGTATTGCAACAAATTCATTTTTTTTTAATGCTCTCATTACACCTAAAGGAGCTTTTTCTTTGTATATTGTCTTATATCCTCTAGTATATCTTATATCATTTATCATTTTATCAAAATATGGATTTTCTTGTTTTGCAACAATTACAGATAATGGATATCTATGTCCAAAAGATATTGCAAGTAATTCCCAATTACCAAAATGAGCTGACAGAATAACTCCACCTTTACCATTTTTTCTAGCTTGTTCCATTAAATATATATTTTGAAAATTAACACTATCTTTAAGTTCTTGATCACTCATCTTACTTACAAAAATAATTTCAACAACTGTACACACAAATTGTTTATAAACATCTTTCGCTATTTTTAGTATTTCTTGTTTATTCTTTTTAGGAAAAGATTTTGTTAAAGAATCAATAATATGTTTTTTCCTTATAGGAACAAGATAAAAAGCGATACCTGCAAGAAAAAAACCTATTTTTTTTGCTGTACTAATTGAAAATAAATGCAATATAGATATTATAATTTGTAAAGATTTATACTCTATAAAATGTTGTAATTTTTTATTCCTTTTCATTTTTTATAAAAAAACTTGCTATTAAACTTTTTTTTATATCAACTGCTTTATGCAAACATAATTCATGACAGCAAAAACATCCTATACATTTATTTTTTTGTATAAATGGTTTAGAACTATTATTAGGTTTTATTATTGCTTTTGCTGGGCAAGATTTCATACACTGTAGACAGCCTATACATTTTTCTTTAACAACAAAAGGTTTTATCCAAAACAATTTTCCACCATATCTACCTACAAATCTTGCAAGCCATAAAGGCAACATAGATAAAATTCTCGTTACTGGAAGTTTAGCTTTCTTAATGTTAAATTTAGAAACAGAATCGCCAATGTAAATTATATTCTGCAAATCTGTATTACCCAAATTTTGTTCTTTTAAAGGTTTTAAAAATTTGCTTACTTTAGTATTTACACCAAATTGTCTTAATAAAAAAGTATCTAGAGCTACTGTGTCTTTACTACCAGCAATTATATTATAACTTCTTTTTATTCCTCTTAAACTTGGACCATTACCTTCCAAACCACATACACCATCAACTACAGTAAATAAAAGTTTTTCTTTCACTATTTTATACAATTGTGCAAGTAAATAAGCAAAATCATCAGGAGTTGGAGCTAATTTGTGGTAATCTACCTTTTTTATTCCAGGAATTATTCCATAAAAATTTTTTATACCACAAGTGAAACCCATAAATGTATGGGTTTTTAACTTTGGTATATTTATTATATAATCACAATCCGTTATTGCTTTTGAAACATAAACTTGTTTTATTGTGGGATGACAAATAGATACTGTAGAACAACCAATAGTTTCAAAATTTACAAGTTCTATATTTTCTTCTTTTGCAAGCTGAAACATTCCTGTCTTTTCCCAAACAGTATCAATTCCATTAGTTAAATTTCCTGGACTATCACCAACTACTGGTATTGCCCCTACCTGTTTTACTATTCTTATGATAGCTCTTACAATTTCAGGATGAGTTGTTATTGCTTGCTGCGGATTATAAGCACTTAATAAATTTAGTTTTAGCAAAATCTTAGAATTAGGTTTTATTATATCAGATATGTTTCCAAAAGATTTTAAAATTTTTTCAACAACATTAAATACTTTATTTCTATCATAATTATCACAATAATAAGCTGAAACTATTGCTTTTTCCATGAATATATACCCATCATTTTTTTGATAAAATTTGGTCTATTTCTTTTTCACTATCCTTGGTAAACTTTATGGCTATTATATTAGATATACCTTGTTTTTCCATTGTAATACCATATAAAGTATCTGCCATCTCCATTGTTCTTTTGTTATGAGTAACAACTAAAAATTGTGTATTCTTAGAAAACTCTCTTATAACATTTATATATCTTCCAATATTGGCATCATCTAAAGGAGCTTCAACCTCATCTAATATACAAAACGGAGAAGGTTTAGCTAAAAAGAAGGAAAATGTGAGTGCAACTGCAGTAAGAGCTTTTTCTCCACCAGAACATTGCATAATATTTTTAACAAGTTTTCCAGGTGGCTGTGCTTTAATATCAACACCAGTTTCTAATAAATTATTCTCATCTGTAAGAATCAAATCTGCATCGCCACCGCCAAATAATTTCTTATATAAATTTTTGAAATGTTCTCTTACTTCGTCAAATGTTTTTTTAAAATTTACCACTGTAGTTTCATTTATTTTTTTTATTGTTTCTTCTAAATCACTTTTTGCTTGTAATAGATCTTTTTGTTGGTTTTGTATAAAAGTATATCTTTGTGATAAATTTTCATACTCTTCTTCTGCACTCCAATTTATTGCACCAAAACTTTCTATTTTCTTTTTAAGTTTTGCAATTTCTTCTTTATTTACTTCAATACCAATATATTGATCTTTTATATCTTTATAAGTTTTGCCATAAGTTTTTAAAATTTGCTCTTCCAACATATCTTTTTGTGTTATATAACTTTTTTGATCAGATTGTAATGCATTAACTTCATCATTTAGTTGTGCAACTTTTGTTCTTGTATCTGCTATCAAAATATCTTTTGCATCTATATCTGCTTGTATTTTATCTCTATCTCCAACAATTAGTTGCAACTCTGTTTCTTTTTGTATCATTGCTTCGTTATATTGTTGAATATTTGTGGTTTGGGTTTCTTGCTTTAATTGAATATCTTGAATGTCTGTTTCAATTTGTGCAACTCTATTTGTATCTTGCTCTATTTGAGCTTTTAAATTATTTATATTGTCAGTAATATATTTCTGTCCTGTAGCTCTATGTTCTAAATCACTATTTCTTCTTTGATAGTTATTTGATACATCAATATATTCCTGATTTGCTTGTTCTTCTTGATTTCTTAAAGCATCTATTTGCTGTTCTATTGTATTTAGTGTTTCATTTAAAGTAACAGATTCCGTCTCTATATCCATCAATTTTTGGTCTATATCAGCTACTTTTTCATTTACAGAATCAAGAAGTTGTTGCTTTTCTATTTTTTCTTTTTGCAAATTTTCTATTTCTGTAGCCGTATCTGAAATATCCAGTTTTCTTTGTTTAATTGTTTCTTGTAAAAATTCTATTTTTGATGTTAACTGAATATTTAACCTATCATTATCCTGTTTTTCAAAACTAATATTTAACTTTACATCTTCTTTAGTATTTATTTCCTTATTTAAGTTTTCTAATTCTTGCCTTGTTAATTCTATTTCTTGTTGTAATTTCTTTATTTGTTCTTCAACTAAAACAGGTTTATCAGAAACATTTTTTGCACCACCAGAAACTATTGCATTAGAATATATTTTTCCATCATTAACGAATATTCCATAAGATATAAACCTACCTATTTTTTCATATTCTGGTAAACAATTCAATACTTTAAAAAGTTCTATAGCACTATCTGTACTAGAGACAATTTTAATATCATCTACTATTTTTTCTGATATAAGAAAAGTTAACTTACATAAATTATTATCTAATAAATATTTTATTGCATCTTCTGCTTGTTGCATTGTATCACAAATAAGATAGTCTATTTTATCACCCAAAGCATTTGCAACAATATCTATTTTATCTAAATCAGGAGAAATTATTTCCCCTACAGTATACTTTATACAACCTAAACTTTTTATAGAATTTATAGCTTTTTTTATTGGATTTTTGGCATCAATTTCTTTCAACATAGAAATCTTTGCTTCCAATCCAGATATTTTTTTATTTAGTTCAATATCTTTATCTTTCAAACTTTCAATTTCTGTATCTATATTTAAAACAACTTGTTTATTTACTTCTATTTTATCATTTAATTCCTTCAACGAATCTTGAACTTCTTGCAACTTTTGTTCATTCTCCAATATTTCTTTATTTGCCGGAGCAACATCGTTAGTTAATCTTTCTATATTTCTATCCGTTGACAAAATTTCCGCACTTGCTTGTGCTTGTTCTTGAATAATTGAAGTTTTTGAATTTATTAATGAATTTTTTGTTTGGGCAAAATCATCTAGCTTTTTTCTATATTCATCTTCTTGTGTTTCTAAATCTATACCTTGTTGCTTAATTAAATTGTACTTTTCCAATTTTGTCTGTGTTTCTTGTTTTAGTGTAGCAACTTCTTTTTCTATACCATCATCCGATGTATTTACACTCTGTAAATCTTGCTCATATTTTTGTATTTTTGATTGGCAATCTTCAATTTCTATTTTTAATCTATCTTGTTCTTGAATTAAATCTGCATCTTTTTGCCTTAGATTTGCAATTTCTTGGTCAGCTAATGCGACATTTGTTTTTAATTCACCAAATTCAGAGTTTAAAGAAACATACCTTTCATTGTTTTCCGTTTGTAATAATCTTAAGTCTTGTTGTTCAGCTTCAAGTTGATGTAACGAAACATTCATAGTTTCATATTCTCTCAATTTCAGTTCTATTTGAGATTTTATTTTTTCTAATTCTTCATAACCCCTTGCAAGATTGTTTACAACTTCAGCTAATTCATATTTTTCTAAATCTTCTTTATATTTTTTGCACTGTTTTGCTTTTCTTGCTTGTTGGTCCAACTGTTTTATTTGCCCTTCAAATATTTTCAAAGAATCGTCTAATCTAGATAAATCAATTTCTATATTTTTAAGTTTAGTTAAAGTTTCTTCCCTTCTTAATTTATATTTTGAAACACCAGCAGCTTCTTCAAAGAATTCTCTTCTCTTTTCTGGATTAGCCATAACAAGCTCATCTATTTTACCCTGCTCTATAGTTGAATAACCTCCAGTTCCAATACCAGTATCAAGAAACAGATCTACAATATCTTTTAATCTGCACTGTGTTTTGTTTATAAAATATTCACTTTCTCCACTTCTAAATAATTTTCTTGTAATGGAAACTTCAGAATAGTCTATTGGTATTACATTTTGTGAGTTGTCAAATGTTAATGTTACTTCACACATACCAGCAGCAACTCTTGTCTTTGTTCCTCCAAATATAACATCCTGCATCGCTTTAGTTCTAATTGTCTTTGTTTTTTTTTCACCAAGACACCAACGAATAGAATCTGATATATTTGATTTTCCGCAACCGTTTGGTCCAATAATAGCAGATACTCCCTCTTCAAAAGTTAAAACAGTTTTATCTGCAAAAGATTTGAATCCACAGAGTTCCAGTTTTTTTAAATACATTAATATTCCCTAAAAAAGATATTATTCCTTATAGTCTCTAGGAGATAAACCATCGTAAGCATGTCTCAATCTTTCATAAGATACAGCTTTACTTTTAATAACCAAAGATGCAACTATGACCAAAATTGAATAGGCAACGACCAAAGATGCAGTTATCTTTCCAAGAGTCTTATACATATGTGGTTACTATTTTTTGATGGCATTAAACTACCCTAAAATGTCTTATATCTGATATTTTAATAACTCTGCCATCATTAGCAGAAACAATTCTTGCTCTTACCGTAAATTGTCCAGGTTGAAAATATACCCAATCATACCACCAGTACCCAGAGGCAAATCTACATAAATTCCATTCACCATCATTAAAAGAAACTTCAACATATGCATTAAAATCGTTTGAAGTTCCTATTCTTAAAACATAAGCACTACCATTTATTATATCGTTTTCTACTGGATAATCTATCAAGACATAAGAATTATTATTTATCTCTTGTTTTGTTGTGCAACACCCAACTTGTTGCCCAACTTTTGTAGTAGTATTTTTTACTATTGTATTAGTAGGTCCTATTTTTACTAATTT
>CAMVLN010000087.1 GCA_947168325.1 uncultured Elusimicrobia bacterium
GATGAAATGAAGATTTCTATAGGCTCTCCTCTTGCACAGGGATTATTAGAACATAAAGTTGGTGATAAAGTTGATGTAAAATTACCAATGGGAACAACTAAATTTACAATTGTAAAAATTACTAGATATTAAATAAAAATTTTAACCTATGGCTCTTGCAAATGTGACAGCTATAACTTTTTTAGACATATTCTCTTTTAAAATTTTTGAACATATATTCACTGTTGAACATGTTGTAGTAACATCGTCTATAAGCAAAATATTTTTAAATTTTATGGCATCTATATATTTCTTGTTTATAACAAAAGCATCTTTTAAATGTTCTTGTCTTTTTTCTTTGTTAAGTTTAAATTGTGGTTTTGTATATTTCGTTCTAATTAGTGCATTGCTATATATTGGTTTATTTATAATTTTTGATATTTCTTTAGCCAGTAAATCTGCTTGATTATAACCTCTTTGAATTTTTTTCATCCAATTTATAGGAACAGGAACTATAAAATCAATTTCTTTATAAATTTGTTCTTTTATTATGAATGTTGCCATTTGTATTGCTAAATCTTTTGCTAAAAAAGTTCTTTTTAAATACTTTAATTTTTTAATTAAATTTTTTACTGTACCAGAATATACATATGGAGATTTTATAACATCAAAATATATCTCTTTGTTATTTTTGCAATCTCTACAAGTTGCTCCTCCATCTTGTAAGGGTAAAGAACATTTATGACACATCAAACCTTCTAGCTTTTCCATATTATCTAAACAAGTATTGCAAATATTTTGTGTAGTACTATCAAAATAAAATGTTGTGCCACATACAGAGCATGTTCTAGGAAATATTATCGATAATAAATTTTGTATTATCATTATTATATTTAATTTATCTATTATTCCAAACAGGAGACATTTGCCTAACTTTTTCAACAAGTTTTGGCAAAACATCTAAAACATAATCTATGTCTTCTTGAGTATTATATTTGCCTAAAGAAAATCTTAAAGTTCCCTGTGCTGCAATTGGAGTTGCTCCTATTGCAGATAACACATGAGATGGTTCCGATGACCCTGTTGCACAAGCCGAACCTGCTGAAGCAGCTATTTGTGCCATGTCTAGCATTAAAAGTAAAGATTCTCCCTCAATATAATTAAAACTTACACTTAACACACTAGGCACTGCATATTTTATATCTGTATTTATTACGACATCTGGAATTTTTGCAACTATTCCATCCATCAATTTATTTCTTAAAGTATATATTTTCTTACTTTCTTCTTCCAATTCTTCATTAGCAAGTTCTAAAGCCTTTGTCATACCAACAATCTCTGCAATATTTTCTGTACCCGGTTTCATACCAAATTCATGATGTCCACCATGAAATAATGGAGAAATTTTTGTTCCTTTTCTAATATATAAAGCACCTATTCCTTTAGGCCCATAAAATTTATGCCCTGATACTGACAACAAATCTACACCCAACTTCTGAACATCAAGTTTTAATTTGCCTGCTGTTTGAACCGCATCTGTATGTAACAAAATTTTGTTTTTTCTATTTTTATTTTTTTCTTCTAATATTTTAGAAATTTCTTCTATTGGTTCTATTACCCCTATTTCATTGTTTGCATGCATTATGCTAACTATAACAGTGTCATCTGTAATTTTATTTTTTAACTCTTCAAGATTTATCCTACCTGATTTATTTACAGATATATAATCTACTTTATATCCTTTTTTTTCTAAATTTTGGCAAGTATACAATACTGCATGATGTTCTATTTTGCTTGTGATAATATGTTTACCTTCATTTGCAAGTAAACTACCAACTATTGAAATATTGTCAGACTCTGTTCCACAGCTTGTAAATATTATTTCTTCTGCAAATTGAGCATTTATAAGTTTTGCAAATTTTTCTCTTGATTTGGTTAATGCTTGTTTGGCTTCTTGCCCATAAGTATGAACTGAAGATGCATTTCCATAAACTTTGGTAAAATATGGAATCATTGCATCTAAAACTTCTTTTCTAACTTGTGTTGTAGCACTATTATCTAAATATACTTTTCTTTTGTTCATTTTTTTACCTTCTTTTTAGATACTATTTTATTTTTAACATGTTGTTCAAATGTAGATGAAAAAAAATGTGTACCATTACCTTTTGACACAAAATATAAATTTCCTGTTATAACTGGATTTAACACTGCATCTATAGCTTCTGCTCCAGGATTACATATTGGTCCAGGAGGAAGACCTTTATATTTATATGTATTGTATGGTGATTCAAATTTTAAATCCTCAAAAGTCAACCTTTTTTTAGTAATACCCATAGTATACAATATAGTAGCACATGATTCTAGTCTCATACCTTTTGATAACCTATTCATAAATATTCCAGCAATAATAGGCCTTTCATCATCTTCAACTGCCTCTTTTTCTACTATTGATGCAAGTATTATTATATCTTTTTTAGATTTATTTATTTGTTTCAATATTTCTTCTTTTTCTTTTGTCCAAAATTTATTAAATTCATCATTCATTATTTTTATTACTTCTTGTTCGTCCATTTGTGGCAACAAAAAATATGTATTAGGAAATAAATATCCTTCTAAATTTTGCGATGTAGCCAATTCAATAAATTTACTCTCATTACATATATTGTTTTCTGACAACACTTTTGCTATTTGCTTTATATTAAAACCCTCTGGAATAATTATTTTAATATTTTTGCTATCACCATTTTTTAATTTATTTATTATTGTAAAAAAAGAATCTTTTTTGTTAAAGTCGTATAATCCTGCTTGCAATTTTTTAGAATAATTTTTTATTTTTATTAGAAAAAGAAATATTCCTTGTGAAGATATTATATCGGAATTTTTTAATATCCTAGCTATTTTATGAGGAGATGCCCCTTTAGGAATTAAAACCTCTATAACTTTATCTTCTTTCTGTTGAAATATTATTAAAGTAGTAAATATTAAAATTATTAAAAGTATTATGGATACTATTACTATTACTTTTCTTTTTTTAGCCATAAATCACTCAATTCTGATGTTATATCAAAATTGTCATTTTCACAAAATTTATTTCCTTTGCTTTTTGAATTTGTAATTAAACTCTCTTTTTTATCTTCTTTCAACCATAAATCACTTAACTCTTTACTAATAGCATAATAATTATCTTGTTTCTTTGTTCTTATAACATTACTGGTAGTTGTTTGTTTTTTTGCTCTATTATATATAAATTCAGCAACTGCCATTTTTTTTACACCTTTTCCACCAATTCGTCTATAAATACCTTTATCATTTGTAACCACCGTTATGTTATACGGTTTTTTAGCTTTTTCTACATAATCTACAATAACATCATCTGCACTTTGTTGCCCTTCACTAAAAATAGTTTTTATTCCCTTAATAGTTGTAGTTGTGTATCCATCTGTTTCATAAGGATTAGAACTTTTACAATCAAAAACTATTGTTACAGAATTTTTACCTTGAGGATTATATTGCAAAATAAAATCCACAAGTTTATTTCTAGATGTCTCTAAATCTCTAGCACTAAACATTTCACTAAACTTTATTACATTATACCCATCAACCAAATATTCCATAAATTTCTCATTCCTATCAAAAAATTCATATAAACAAAAAGAAAACAATTTTAGAATTATATTTCTTCTATTCTATACATATTTGAATTTTTTCATCACTGTATCAATTTCTTTTACAGTAGAACATTTCAATAAACTATCAACTAACTCTATTGCTTTTTGTTTTGTAACATTTCTTATTATTTTTTTTACTTTAGGAATTTGAACTGCAGACATACTAAACTCATCAAGTCCCAAACCCAACAAAACTATGGTATACAGCGGATCTCCTGCTATTTCTCCACACATACCAACCTTTTTCCCTGTATTGTGTGCAGAATCAATAATCATCTTCAAAAGCCTTAATATTGCTGGATGCATAGGTGTATACAAATGTGCAACATCGGCATTAACTCTATCTACTGCCATTGTATATTGAATCAAATCGTTTGTTCCTATTGATAAAAAATCAACCTCTTTAGCTATTAAATCTGAAATTATAGCTGCAGATGGAACTTCTATCATTACACCAACTTCAATATCTTTTTTGAAAGGTTTCCCTTCTTGAAGCAATTCTTTTTTAGCTTGTTCCAAAATCTTATTTGTATTTCTGAAACTCTAGAAATCATAGGATACATTATTTTTATTTTTCCATAAACAGAAGCTCTTAAAATTCCTTTTAATTGTGTCTTAAATATTTCCGGATATTTTAAACAAAATCTTATTGCTCTTAATCCCATAAAAGGATTTGTTTCTCTTGATATGTTCATTAATCCAAGTCTTGCAATTTTATCTCCACCTAAATCTATAGTTCTTATTATAACATCATATGGCATCATCTTTTTTGCAACATTACTATAATTTTGATAATGTTCTTCTTCTGTTGGCATTGTTTTTCGTGATAAATACATAAATTCACTTCTGTACAAACCTATAGCTTTTGCTCCATGATTTAAAGCAGATTTCACCTCTTCTGTTTTTTCTATATTAGCACCTAAAACAACTTCCTTACCATCTAATGTTACAGCTGGAAAATCTCTTAACTTTTCTAAATCTTTTCTATTTGTTATTTGTTTTTCATATTTTCTTTTATAATTTGATATAGTCTTATCTGATGGAGATAAAATTACCAACCCTAAATCACCATCAATAATAATTGGCATTCCTTGTTCGACTTTGCAAGTAATATCTTTTAAACCTACAACTGCTGGAATTTCTAAACTTTGTGCAACAAGTGCTGTATGAGAAGTTTTACCACCAACCTCAGTAACAAAGCCTTTTATAATGTTTTCCTTCATTTTAACAGTATCAGCAGGGGTAAGATTCTGTGCTACTACAACAGAATCTTCTTCTAAATCAAATAAAGTTTTTTTAGTTTTATCTAAAAGATTTTTTAAAATTTTTTTTGTAACATTTAAAAAATCATGTTTCCTTTCTCTAAAATATTCATCATCTATCAAATCAAATGTTTTTGATAAATCAGAAACAACTTCATGTATAGAATATTCCACATTGTTTCCTTTCTTTATCATATTTATAACATTATCTATAAACATTGAATCTTTTAAAATCAACAAATGAGCATCTGCTATTTTTGCATAATTTTTACCTAAAACTTTATTTAATTCATCTTTATTTAATTCTAACTCTTTTCTAGTTTTTTCTATGGCTTTTTTAAGCTTTAAAATTTCACTTTCTACTTTATCCTGTGGAATTTCTACTTTAGAATAAGAAAAAACATCTTCTTCTAAAAGAAAAACCTTCCCAACAGCAATACCAGATGAGGCAGCAATCCCATTTAAAACAATGTCTTTTTGTTTCATTATTCTTCTCCAAAGCCACTATTAAACAATTGTGCTAATTCTTCTATAGCAAGTTCTTCATCGTCTCCAGTTGCTCTTATTAACACTTCAGTTCCACAAGAAGCAGCAAGCATCAACAAACCCATAATACTCTTTGCATCAACTGTAGACTCATCTTTTATTATTTGTATTGTTGAAGAAAACTTTGAAGCAACATTGACAACAGGAACCGCAGCTCTTGCATGGAGTCCAGCCTTGTTTATAATTTTCACTTTCTTTTCTTTCATTGTTATATCCCCAAATATCCTAATATAAAACTAAAAATTATTGCAAAATAAAACATAACTACAGGTTTTGCTTTTCCTAATAAAAAACTTAATAAAAATATTGTTAAATATACTAAAATTTCTGGATAAGCTAATTTATATAAATCTGTATTTATTACAGGAACTAGTCCAAAAGTTCTAAAATAAAAAAATATAGATAAAACTATAATTATTAAACCACATATTCTAAAAATATCTCCTATATATTTTATTTCTAATTTTGAAATCATTTTTATCATTTTATCATCTAACCTAAAACTAATGATTAGCGACTGCTGATACTATACAGAAATTGAGAGCGTCTTATCCACACCTAATATTTGCAGAAAATAACAC
>CAMVLN010000088.1 GCA_947168325.1 uncultured Elusimicrobia bacterium
CATTCGCTCACAAACTAAACATTCTTTAATATAAAAACAAAAAATATTTTTATTTTGTTTATCTATTATCATTTGTATGTTTTTTAAATTCATATTTTTAACCATTACAAGAGTTAAATTTAAACTAATTCTTATACCTACCTTTAAAGTAGGTAAATATATTACTGAAAAATTTTTAAATTGTCAATAGTTGTAGTTTATGTTTTTTTGATTCAATTAAATAGAGAAATAACAAATAAAAATAGCTAACAAATTGATTATATTTTGTTTATTATTTTTTATTAATTTTTTATTTTGTTTCTATTTTTTTTATTATTTCATCAATTGATAAGTTTTGTTCTTGTGCAATTTTTGATATGTCATCATATTCGTATTTTATTCTTGTTATTCCATATCCTTCGGAAATCTTTTTTCTTATAGGACCGAAAACTGTTTGTATCTGTTCTGTTTTCCTGTTAAGAACATATCTATCACTTATATTTCTTCTTATTCCAATAGTTGTTGTATATTTAAAAATTAAACTTACTATTTTATCTTCTATTTCTTTGTTGCACATAACACAAAGAACTATACCTGGCCGTGATTTTTTCATACAAACATTAGTAGTATATACTTCTAAAGCTCCTGCATTAAAAAGAACCTCTATTGCAAAACCTATTTTTTCGGGTGTTATATCATCAATATTACACTTAAGTTCAATAATATTACTTGTTTGTTTAGATCTTCCAAGCATTGCTCTTACACAATTTGCATAAACAAAATTTTTTTTACCCATGCCATACCCTATTTTTTCCACTTTCATAACTGGCATATCAGCAAAATCAGTTACAAAATATTTAAGTAAAGCTGCCCCTGTAGGAGTACATAATTCTTCTTTAATATCTCCGTTATAAATAGGTATACCTTTTAAAATAGAAGCTGTTGCAGGTGCTGGGACGGGTAAAATTCCATGTGAACAATTAACATGTCCGCCACCTACATTTATTGGAGAAGCTATAATTTGTTCTATTTTAAGTTTATCAATTAAGATACATACTGCTGTAATATCTGCAATTGCATCTATCATTCCAACTTCATGAAAATGAACCTCTGTTACATCTACACCGTGTACATTACTTTCTGCTTCGGCTATTAAATTATAGATAGCAACTATATCTTTTTTTATTTTATCTTCAATTTTTAAAGAATTTATAGTATTGACTATTTCTTGAAAACTTGTATGATGATGTGTATGGTTATGATTGTGCTTATCAATATGATTAATGTTATGGTGATGGGGTTCTTTATCAAAAAGAATTTCTTCTTTTATACCATCAACAGATACATCTATATATGTTCCAAAAATTCCACATTTTTCTACTTTTTCAACAGATATAACTGTTTTTAAAAGCCCAATATTGTTTATTTGTTTTATAAAATCTATCTTTTCAGTATCATTCAACAATTCATATAAAGCACCTGCAAGAATATTTCCTGCTGCACCCATAGAACAATCTAAATATAATGTTCTCATTTTTTTGTCTCCATATGATTAATCATATTTGCAATATACCCTGCACCAAAACCATTGTCTATATTTACTACAGATACTCCTGCAGAACATGAGTTTAGCATAGATAATAAAGCTGATAATCCATTAAAAGATGCACCGTATCCTACACTTGTAGGAACAGCAATAACAGGACAATCTGCCAGCCCTCCTACAACACTTGCAAGAGCACCCTCCATTCCTGCAATTGTTATAATAACAGATGCATTCATAATATCGTCAATATGTGCCATAATTCTGTGTAATCCAGCAACACCTATATCATATAAGCGCACAACTTTGTTCCCAAAAAATTCAGCGGTAATTGCAGCTTCCTCTGCTACAGGAATATCACTTGTTCCACCAGTTGCAACAACAATTATGCCTATACCGCTAGAAGCCGAATTTTTTTGACCTATAATTCCTATTTTTGCATCAGAAAAATATTTTATTCTATATTTTTTTGAAATAATATCTTTTTTTTCTTTTTGAAGTCTGGTAATTAAAATATTATTTTGTTTATTTGAAACCATTGTTTTTATAATACCAATTATCTGTTCTGCTGTTTTTGAAGCTCCATAAATTACTTCATTTGTACCTTTACAAATTTTTCTATGTAAATCAATTTTGGCAAAACCAATATCTTCAAATGGCTTCTTTTTTATTTTTAATATTGCTTCTTTAATGGAAAGTTTTTTATCTTTAACCTGTTCAAGAATATTTTTTAATTCATTCATTTCTTGCATCCATATCAAGACAAACTGTTTTATAATCTTTTGATAGCTTCTTGAATATTTTTCTTCTGTTTGAAATTATCAACGGGAATTGTTCTTTTCTTATTTGAATTTTTGCCATATCGCCAACAGTTCTTACTCTAAAATCAACAAAACCTAAAGAAAAAAGATATTTTTCTGCATTTTCAGTTCGTTGTAATAGATGTCTATCTATCTTTTGCCCTGTAGCAATTCGTGTTGCAAGACATGAGTAAGACATTTTATTCCATGTGGGTAGATTTTCTTTTTTAGATAATTTCCTAACATCCAATTTAGTAATTTTGCATAATTTAAGAGGAGACAAAACTGACAATTCTTTAAGGGCTTTCATTCCTGGTCGGTTATTTTCTTTATCGGAAGCATTTGTGCCATCAATAATTAATTTAAATCCATCTTTTAATGCCTCTTTACTTATTGTTGAGAAAATTTGTTTCTTACAAAAATAGCATCTATTTATTGGATTTGAAACAATTTGTTTATTCGACAATACACTTAATTTAATAACTTTTAAATCAATATCAAAATCTACAACGAATTTTAAAGCATTTTCAAATTCAAACTGCGGTTGAAATTCTGTTTTTACATAATATGCTTTTACCTCTTTAGCATATTTTTTTGCAATATATAAAAGATAAGATGAATCCACCCCGCCCGAAAAAGCAACAGCTACTTTGTTATATTTTAAAAAAAAATCTTTTAAAGTCATATAAATAAATTATAAATTTATTTAAAAATTATTTTTTGGCTATAACTTCTGTTTTTTCTTTTCTTTTAAACAAACATTCTTTAATAACACATCTTGGATCAGTTATTAGAATATTTATTAACCATATAAGAAGACCTAAAGCAACTACAGATAATCCTAAAAAAGAATCGTTCAACATATCAAGCGGAGCAGGACTAAAAAATTTAGATTTTATTTCTAAATATTCAAAAATTGCATCTACAAACCACATAATAGCTGCTCCCCAATATAACCAACAAAGAAATCCAACTTTCATGTTACTTCTATAAGCTCCAGCATACCAAACAACAGTAGATATAATTGCAGCAAAAACAGTAATTAAAAGTGTCATTCTTATAGAATCTCCTTATTAAGTTTAACTTCACAAATAGCTCTGTTTTCTATAATATTTGAAACAAACAACATACAAACCCATACTGATGTAACTAAAATTGCCATAATAACACCTGCACTTGCCATTTCTGCAAGCATATCAGCTGTTTCTCCGTTTTTAATGGCTGTAAGAAATGGAAAAAAAGGTACAACTTCTCCATGCCAAATATGTTCAAAAGCAAGAAGAGCAGAACCTCCCCATAGAAGCTTATTTAACCATCCTAGTTTTGTAGAAAATTTAATTTTTGTTGTATCTTCAATAATTCCACTTGAAAAAGAAACTTTTACTTTTTCTTCTTTTTCTTTTGATTTAACTATCTTTGTAATAATTGTTGTAACAACTGCTTCTGCAGCAGGAACTAAAAAACATGCCATACAATCCCCCCCTTTTTTTAATTAAGAAAAAATTAACACATCTTGTAAAAGCAATATACTGTAGAAAAATATACACTTTTCAATATAACAATCTTGCACTATATTATAATAAAAAAGTAGTAAAAAAAATATCTTTTTTATATAACATATCCTGTGTGATATTATAGTAGCTTATTGTGTTAAAATTCACAATTTGATCAAATATTCCTAACATTTTTTAATTATTTATTGCAGTTTTTATGCTTTTAACATAATCGTATATATAATCATCTGCTTTATTTCCATACTGTTTTATAATTTTTATAATAGCACTCCCTACAATTACACCATCAGAAATTTTTGCCATTTCTTTGGCTTGTTTAGGGCTATGTATTCCAAACCCTATTGCAGCAGGAATATTTGTTGTTTTTTTTACGGATGCTAAAATAGATGTTAAATCTGTTTTTATTTCGTTTCTTATACCTGTTACACCCATAGAAGATACTATATACAAAAAACCTTCAGCTTCTTTAGCAATTTTTTCTATTCTTTTTTCTGATGTAGGTGCTATTAAAGAAATAATTTTAATATCATATTTTTTTGCATAACTAGAAATTTCATTTTTTTCTTCAAAAGGTAAATCTGGAATGATTATACCATCTATACCAATTAAAGAACTTTGTTTAAAAAAATTATCATATCCATATTTAAAAACAGGGTTTATATAAGTCATAAAAACCAACGGTATCAAAACAGTTTTTCTTACATTTTTAACAAGCTCAAAAATATTACCAATGTTTGTTCCTGCTTCCAATGCTTTTTGGCTTGATTCTTGAATTACAGAACCTTCTGCAATAGGGTCAGAAAAAGGTATTCCTATTTCTATTAAATCTGCCCCTGCTAAAACCATTTTATAAATAAAATCTTTGGTTTTATTAATATTGGGATATCCTGCTGTTATAAATGGTATAAATGCTTTTTTATTTTTAAATGCTAATTCTATTCTATTCATATATATTTTCTCCTCTGTATCTTGCAATTGCTGCAACATCTTTATCTCCTCGTCCAGAAAGGCAAACTATTATACTTTCATTTTTATCTATTTTTTGTGCAATTTTTTTTACATAAGCAACAGCATGTGCACTTTCTATAGCACAAATTATACCCTCTGTTCTTGCAAGATATTCAAATGCACTTACAGCTTCTTCATCACTTATAGAAACATATTCTGCTCTACCTATATCGTGCAAATAGGCATGTTCAGGACCTATACCCGGATAATCAAGCCCTGCAGAAATTGAATAAACTTCTGCTATTTGCCCATATTTATCTTGGCAAAAATACGATTTCATTCCATGAAAAATCCCTATTTTCCCTTTAGCAATAGATGCCGCATGTCTATCTGTATTAAGCCCTTTTCCTGCAGCTTCACAACCAATAAGTTTTACATTTTTTTCTTTAATAAAGTTATAAAACATTCCCATAGCATTACTCCCACCACCTACACAAGCAACAACGGCATAAGGAAGTTTCCCCTCATATTCCAGAATTTGTTCTTTTGCTTCTTTACTTATAACACTTTGAAAATCTCTAACTATTGTAGGAAACGGATGTGGCCCCATAACTGAACCTAAAACATAATGAGTATCACTTACTCTATTAGACCATTCTCTCATTGTTTCATTTACAGCATCTTTTAAAACTTTTGTTCCAGAATTAACAGAATGTACTTTTGCACCTAATAATTTCATTCTATAAACATTTAGTGCTTGTCTTTTAGTATCTTCTTCTCCCATAAATATTTCACATTGCAAACCTAAAAGAGTTGCAGCGGTTGCTGTTGCAACTCCGTGCTGACCGGCACCGGTTTCGGCAATAACTCTTGTTTTACCCATTTTTTTTGCAAGTAAAACTTGACCTAAAACATTATTTATTTTGTGTGAACCTGTATGATTTAAATCTTCTCTTTTTAAATATATTTTTGCCCCACCTAAATCTTTAGTCATATTTTTGGCATAATATAAAATAGATGGTCTTCCAGCATAATTTTTTAATAATAAGTTTAGTTCTTTAATAAATTCAGTATCTTTTTTATAATATTTATATTGTTTTTCAAGATTTATTATCTCACTCATAAGTGTTTCAGGAATATATTGACCACCATATATTCCAAACCTTGTATTATCCATTTTTTAATCTCCTAACTATATTTAATATTTTTT
>CAMVLN010000089.1 GCA_947168325.1 uncultured Elusimicrobia bacterium
TTGATTAACATTCCTGTTGCTCCTATTACATACCCTGTTTGATTTACTTTTATATCTTCATATTTTTGTGTACTTCCTGCATATCCTATATAAAATGATAATAAACTATTTTCTCCTACTTGCAAATCTAGCCCTGCTAATGTTCCCATCGCTGTATTATCTACACTTAAATTATTTATATTTATTGTATCTTGCATTGCATATGGCCTTATCCACAACCCTTTCTCTATCTTATTTGAATCTTCAGTATATAATAAATTTGCAGATGAGGCATATAAATTTGAAGTTTTGATATTTTTATCATTAGAAGATTGATTATAGTTTTGCTTTTTATTTTTAAAAGCACTATCTATACTTGCGAAAGCTTGATTTAGTATTACTTTTTGTGTTATTAATCCTCCTACTGCGGTTGCTACTTGGCTTTCTGCTATTACTGCATTTATTACTTCTGTTCCATTGGTTTCACATTTATCAAAAATAAAATATCCATCGTTATAATCAACATTATATTTATACAAAGATGAATTTACTGTTTTTATTGCTGTTATTTTATCTTTTAATACTGTGGAACTTGTAAACAATATTTCTGTCTTATTTTCTGTTGCATCTTCTAATATATTTATTGCTTTTACATTTATTTTCCCTTGTATATCACTATCTTCGTTTGCTGTTATTGTGTCCATCTGTTTATTTGCTAAATCTGCATCTATTGCTAAATTTAATGTGCCATTTATTGTTAAATTGTTAAAATTATGTTCCTGTATTATTGCATTTGCCATATCTATTGTTGCAGCTGTTATTAAATAATTAGCTACATTTATATCACTATTTTGGGTCAATGTTAATATTGCATTATTTTCTATACTCATATTGTTTTGTTTTATTTTATTATTATTTACAAAATTTCCTATTATTGTCATGCTAGATATAGTTACATCACTAGTTATAGTTCCATTATTTGTTCCATCATTTACTATCAATGTTCCATTATTTTTTAGCACAGAATCTTTATATACATATATTGAATTCTTTATAATACCATCACTTGTTACCTTTCCACTTATTGTCGTTGTTCCTGTTCCGATAATTCCATTTTTAAAATAACAATTGCTAGATAACCATAAATCACCGTTATTTATTATATCTTGACTATAATTATCTTCAAAATTTGTTTCATAAATAAACAAATTTCCTTCATTTTTAATTGCTCCATAAGTTCCATTAAATCCACTCCATTTACTGACATTATATATATCTAATGACTTGCCTTTTGATACATATATTCCATCAATATTATTTCCTTCAATATTTTTGTTTTCACCAAAGATTGTTAAATATTTTCCCCCTAATGCTCCTAAATTATCTTCTATCATTTCGTTTACAGCTAATGTATATGATCTATATTCTGTTTCTGTTTCATTTACTGTTTGTTTAAATGTTTTAAACTCTCTGAATTTATAAACTAAAGTTCCTTCGTCAAAAAAATCATCATACTTAAAAACATATTCTGTACCACCATAATTTCCTGTTGTTAAGATATTCAATTCCGGTGATTTTCCTCTATTAAACAATGTTATCTTTCCACTTGTTTCATTTTCTTTTACTCCTATAATATTTATTGATGTTAAATTTAACTTTCCACTTGCAGTATTAATTATAGTAAAATTATCACTTGTATCATTGCTTAAATCTACATCAAATTTTAAGTTTGAATTTTCTGTTGATGTTAAATTAGTTACTTTTATGTCGTCTATTACACCATTTTGTATATTTAATGTTCCACCACTTAATGTTATACTTCCACTAAAAAATTTGTTTTTATTAATATTTGAATCTTCTTCTACCTTTGCTTTAAGTTCTATTTCTCCATTATATAAATTTACTGCACCTTTAAAACCTGTCATATCTTCATTTAATACTATTTTTCCTATTGCATTTAATGTTGTTGTTGATTGGTTGATATTTAAAATACTATTACTGTTTTGTGATGTTATTCTATCGTTAAATATTATTTCGGCTCTTTCACTTACATATAAATTTATTGTTCCATTACTATCATATATTGCATTACTTTCTCCTTTTGCTGCATTTCCCGTAAACTCCATTTTTCTGGTTGACAATAAATTGAGTGTGCTACCACTATTATAAATCGCTCCAGCACAATATTGTGTAGTATTGGAACTAAATACTACATCATTACCACTTATTGTCATTGTGGAATTACTATTGTATATCGCTCCTCCATAACTATCAGCAGTATTGGAACTAAATTTTATTTTTTCACCTTTTATTGATAAGTTAGAATCAAAATTGTAAACTGCTCCTCCATAATTTCCTGCAGTGTTATTATTAAAAATTATATCTTCTCCACTTATTGCCATAGTAGAGTTATATTCATTATGAACTGCCCCACCTTCTTTGCCTGCCGCATTGAAAATAAAATCTATCTTTTTACCTATTATACCCATTACAGAATTAAAGTTATTATAAATTGTTCCACCACTGTAGCTGGATGTATTGGAACTAAAAGATATATCTTCTCCTCTTATTGTTATAGTTGAATTAAAGGCATTATAAAAAGCTCCACCTGAACTATTGGATGCAGTATTGGAAATAAAATCTACCTTCCGCCCTACCATTTCCACTATAGAGCTGTTATCATTGGAAATCGCTCCACCAAATACATTTGTTGCAGTATTTGAATTAAAAACTATATCGCCACCTCTTATTGTCATTGTGGAAAAATAAGAATTATCAATTGCTCCACTACTATCTGCAGTATTAGAACTAAAAATTATCTCTTCTCCTTTTATTTCCATTATTGTAGAGCAAAAATTGTAAATTGCTCCACCACTTGCTGCACTATTGGAACTAAAGATTATTGTTTGTGTAGAATCTAGCGTCGTTTTGGAGTTATTATTATTTCCAATTGCTCCACCATATCCATTTTCTGCAATGTTGGAACTAAAAATTGTATTTGTTCCTTTTATCACTGCTGTAGATGTGTCTCTATTAACAACTGCTCCGCCAAAACCTCCTGTTGCAACATTGGAACTAAATACTATATTCCCCCCACTTATTGTTATTGTCGAGTTTTCGTAATTAGCAATTGCCCCTCCATCAGATGCACTACTGTAATATGCTTCGCTATTATCTGCTCTGTTAGAACTAAAGATTATATTATCTCCACTTATTGTTATTTTGGAAAATCCATCATTAAAAATTGCTCCACCATATCCATTTTCTGCAATATTGGAATTAAAAATTATATCTCCTCCATTTATTTTCATGTTAGAAGCATAAATATTATAAATTGCTCCACCAAAACCACCAAAAAAACTTGTTGCTTTGTTGAAACTAAAAACTATCTCTTCTCCTTCTATTTCCATTGTTGTATAATAACAATTGTAAATTGCTCCACCATCGCTTGCTGTGTTAGAACTAAATATTACTCCATCCGTTATGTTTACATACCCTTCATTATATATCGCTCCACCATACCCACTTGCATTATTACTTATAAATGTTGAAGAAGATATTGTTAGATTTCCAGTAATATTAACACAAAAAACAGCACCATTTGTACTTACATTAACATCGTGAGCATATATATCTGTATACCTTCTATAGTAGTTAATTTCTTCTCTACTAGTTTTTTCAGTTGTTGCTAAAATAACATTCTGTAATAATAATTGAAAACAAAAAATAAATACTACAATTATAATTTTAAAAAATTTTTTCATATTAATACTATCCTCACTAAACATATATATTTGTGACTTTTTCTTTTTTCTAACAATTTTTTCTATCTTTAAGAGTTTTTTTCCAAATTTTTTCAAGATTATACAATGACCTTAAATCATGACTCATAATATGAACAATAAGCCCTCCAAAATCTAAAACTTTCCAATTAACATCTGAACCACCATCTCTTCTTAAAACTTCTGTTTCATAATCATATTTTAAAGTTTTTTCTATTTCGTCTGCTATAGCATTTATTTGTGGCATTGAATTTGCTGTAACTATAACAAAATAATTTGTAATTTCTGTAAGTTCTTTAACATCTAATAAAACAACATTTTCTCCCTTTTTATCCTCTGCAATTTTTGCAGCAACTTTTGCAAGTTTTAAAAAGTTATCTTTTTTCAATATTTTCTCCTAGATATTTAGTAACTTAACATTCTATACTTTAATATTTTTTAAAAACTATTAAAATACAAAAAACATACAAAATATTTTTTATACTTATCCTACTATGCGGCAGTTAATATTCCTTTTATATTTTGTATATCTGCTACTTTTACTTCTGCTGTTGTTAACTCTATTTTTCTGTCTGCATATGTAGCTATCAGTTTTATTACATCATCTACTGACACTGAATCTTCTTGAATATCTTGCAGACTTATACTTCTATCTATTAAACTTGTACTAAAACTATCACTATCTTCTATTTCTTTATTTTTTTCTGTAAATTTTAACACTCTTTTGTATAACTCTTCTTTTATTTCTTCTCCTTTTAAATCTTCATTTAATTTCTTTTCACTAATTATTTCTAAGTTTCTATCTTTCTCGTATTTCTTTACTAATGCTTTTGCTAATACATCTTCCATCTTCTTATCTTTTAATCCATAACTATATTCTTTCCCTTCTTCCCTATCTTTTTCCCTTATGTAATTTACTACTAATATCCTTTCCATTATCGCTTTTATAAACTCTTCTTTTTCCTCATCTCCTTGTATATTCTCTTCATAATACACCTCTATATCTTTCATCCCTGCTTCTTGCAAATATCCTTTTATCTTTTCCCATTTATCTTTATTACTAATACTAGTATTTAATATCATCCCTGCCACCTCTTCTACTTCCACTTCCGGTATTTGATTATAATCAAAATTCTTTGCAACCTCTTTTATAAATTCTTTTCTACTTCTACTCCTCTCTCCTAGAATAACTTTCATATTTATCCTATTTGTTAATAATTCGTATATCCCTGATGTCTTGTCTAGCTCTTTTTTAATTTTGCTAACTTTTACGATTAATAATTTCCCATCAAATCCATCTATTTCATCTAAATTACTTACATATTTCGTTCCCTTCTCTTCTCCTGTTATGCAATCTACATATTTATTCTTCGCTACATATGAACTTATTCCATACTCTTGATACTTCTTATATTCTTCTTTTATGTAATCTCCTTTATTATCTTCTTCAAATATCACTATTATTTCTTTATTATCTTCTTTCAACTCCTGTATCATCTTTTTTAATTCTTGTTTTGCTTTTTTATCACTCCCTTTCTCTTTCTTCAATAATTCTATTATCTTATCTATATACCTATTCGAAAATATTACTTTTGCTTGTGTCCCTAATTTATTATCTTTTATATACCTATTTATAGCTCCCTTAATTTCTTTAGAGTCTTTTAGTCCTTCTATCTTATCATCTATATATACCGCTATGTTTTGGTTTACTGTTACTGCTTCTACTTTACTATTATTTAACAATGATATTTGTTTCTCTATATCTATTTCTCCGTTGTCCCCTATAACATTATTTAATCCCACTAATACATTCCCACTTGCTGAATATCTTACTCCCGCTTCTTTATTATCCATATCCACTTCTATCACTTCTATATTCGCTTTTATATTCCCTTTGTCTCCTATTATCCCTTTAAATTGCCTCGTTTTACTAAACTCTTTTACTATCTCACCATAGTCTGCTCCTTCAGCAAATATTATCGGCTTGCCTTCATGATTACCTATCCAACACTGTTTATACTTACCTCTTTCTCCTTTCTCTACTTCTACTTTTATTGATGTTGGTTTCATGTTGAATGCTTTCACATCCGCTGGCTTACTATTTATTACATATATCGGTATCCTTCTTGTATCTATCCCTTCATTTGTTAATATTACTTTTTCACTACCAAACATCTCTATCGCTTCTTCTATCCCCTTACTCTTTAAATATCTATAATC
>CAMVLN010000090.1 GCA_947168325.1 uncultured Elusimicrobia bacterium
CAAAAAACTATAAATATTAGACTAAAAATTATAATATTTTTCTTATTAAAAATATTGTTAGTTTTATTTATTAACTCCAACAAAACTATTAATATTTCAATTAATGCTAAATATATCCTGTGATCATAAAACTGATTATTAGGCATTAAGAAAGTTGGAAATATAAAAAACAAAAACCAACAAAAACCAAAAATAACAAATTTTAAATTATATTCTTTAAATCTTAAAAAAAATAAAGTAAAAACAAGTATACTAGAGATGCATAGTAACCAATTCAATTCTAATAACATGGAAAATATTGATAATTTTATAGGGAAAAATATATTTGCTATATATTTTGTTATAGCAGGAAATGATATAAAAAAATTTTTTATTAACTCATAAAAAGTTAAAGATTCTTCTTGATAGCTTAAAACATAACTTCTGTAGAACACATATACTAAAACTATGACTAACCACATAAAAATTAGTAGCAAAAATTTTTTTATTTTTATATTTTTAAAATATAAAACAGAAAAATAAAATATAGGAGCAACTATTGCTGTTTCTTTTGTAAACAAAGCCAAACAAAAACAAAACAAATGTGTAAACAAATAATACAATTTATTTGTATCAATATACCCCATAATAAAACAAAAAGATAATATTATAAATAAAGTTAATAAAGAATCATTTCTACCAGGTACCCATGATACAGCTTGAACAATAGAGGGGTGGCAAGCAAACAACAAGCATAACAGAAAAGTTTTTCCATAGCTATAGTATTTTGACAAAAAAACAAACACCAACCATACTACAAATAAATGTAATAATACATTTGTAAAATGGTATCCAAAAGGTTTTGTTCCATAAATATATTTTTCTATAAGAAATGTTAAATTTAAAATAGGTCTACAAAATTTATCTTTTTCTTGACTAAAAACAGTATTAAAAAATATTTTATCAATATTTAAAAAAGATAAGTATTGCTGTTTATCCAATATTAAAACATCGTCATCATAATAAGTCCAACTAAAAAATAAACTTTTTCCATACAAAGACAATATCACAACAGCAAAAATTATAAAAGCCGTAAAAATAAAGTGTTTATTTATAAATTGCTTTATTTCATTTAACATAACACCTTTTTTGACAAGCAAAAAGTTGAATAGTAAACCTTCTAACCATTCAACTTTTTAACTTTTTTATTTTTAATATATAGCAAATTCTACTTACAAAACAACATTTCTAACTTTAATAATACCTTCAATCGTAGAAATTTTGGCAATTACTCCACTTGAAACTTCTCCATCTATTTCCAATACTGTAATTGCTTCTTTACCAGTTTCTTTTCTTCCAACATTCATTCCGGCAATATTTATATTTGCATCGCCTAAAATTGTTCCTAATATACCAATAACTCCCGGTCTATCAGTATTATTAATGAACACTTTATGACCTGTTGGTTCTACATCTACATTCAATCCATTGATATAAACTATTCTTTGTTGCTTATCAAATAAAGTTCCAGCTATAGAATAAGCTCCTTTATCTGTTTTTATTTTAATAAGCATCAAACCTGCATAATCTTTGCAATCTTTAACAATTGATTCTTTTATAGCAATTCCTCTTTCTTTTGCTACTGCCAAAGCATTAACTGAATTAATTTTAAGATCAAGAATTTGACCTAATAAACCTTTTATATAAGCAACTGTTAAAGGATTTGTTTTAAATTCTGCAATATTTCCACAATAGTTAACTTCTATTTCTGTTATTCCACCTTCAATTATTTGACCTTGAAAAGCACCAAGTTTATCAGCAAGTTCAATATATGGTGCCATTTTCTTTTGCAATTCCCAATCAATAGTTGCAACATTAACCGCATTTCTTATTAAACCTTTTGTAAAGAAATCTACAATTACACTACTCATTTCAATAGCAATTTTAACTTGAGCTTCTTCTGTAGATGCTGCTAAGTGCGGGGTTGTTATGATGTTTGGAGTTGTTTGTAATGTCCAATCTATTGGGGGTTCTTTTACAAATACATCAAGTGCTGCATTTGCAACTTTCCCAGATTTTACTGCTTCAACTAAATCTGCATCATTAATGATTGCACCTCTTGCACAGTTGATAATTCTAACACCATCCTTCATTTTTGCAATATTTTCCTTATTTATCATTCCTCTTGTATCATCTGTTAATGGAGAATGTATAGAAATATAATCTGCTTGTTTAAAAACTTCATTTAACGATGTCAATTCTATACCATTGTTTTTTGCAACTTCTGCACTTGCATAAGGATCGTATGCAATAACTTTCATACCAAAAGATAAAAGTCTTTTTGCAACTTCATTTCCAATCCTTCCAAGACCAATAAGACCAAGTGTCTTTCCAAAAATTTCATTACCCATGAATTTTTTCTTTTCCCACTTCTGTGATTGCATAGATATAACTGCAGCAGGAATATTTCTAGCCATAGACAAGATAAGCCCTATTGTATGTTCTGCTACTGATATTGTATTTCCTCCAGGAACATTCGCTACAACTATACCCTTTTGTGTTGCTGATTGCTTATCAACATTATCAACACCTGTTCCTGCTCTACCTATAAATTTTAATTTTGTTGCAGCTTCAATAATTTCTGCTGTAACTTTTACTTCAGAACGAATTAAAAGTCCGTCATAATCTTTTATTATTTCTTTAAATTTTTCAGGTGAAGGTTTTGCATTAACCTCTACTTTAAAATCTGGGTGATTTAATAACTGTTCCAATCCTTCCTGACTATCATAAGTCATTAAAATTTTGTACATTTTCTACTTCTCCCATATAATATTAATTAAAGACATAAAACAAAAATATTAAACGACAAAAAATTTCAATATTTTTTTGTTTAAAAAAACATTAATAATTAAAAACTTACAAATTGTTTTTCACAACAAGCCATTTCTTTTTCAACTTTTTAGAAGCTCTCAACTTATCTATGTTCAGTTCATAATTTTCTCATTATCTCTCTTTTTTGTGTGCCACTTCTAATCTTCTAACTATATATCATTCCTTTTATACACACATTTATAAGCTTCGTAATTTTAAATATATCTAATTCTTATACACCTACACAATTAATTTTTTTTATTTTTTTCAAAAGCATATCGTATAACTTCATCCATGTGTTTGACTGGAATCATTTTGATTTTCCTTTTAACATTTTCAGGAATGTCTACTAAATCTTTTTTGTTTGCTTCAGGAAATAATACCATATCTATTCCTTCTCTGTATGCTGCTAAAACTTTTTCTTTAAGTCCACCTATTGCTAAAATCCTCCCTCTTAATGTCACTTCTCCAGTCATAGCAAGCCTCTTTCTAACAGGTTTATTCATACAAATTGAAGCTAATACTGTAGCCATTGCAAGTCCAGCACTAGGTCCATCTTTAGGCACTGCACCTTCTGGGAGATGTACATGAAAATCTGTAGATTTAAACATACTTTCTTTTATTTTCAATTTTTTAGCTGATGATTTTACATAAGTAAATGCTGCTTGAACAGACTCTTTCATCACATCTCCTAACTGCCCCGTAAGTGTCAACATTCCTTTACCTTTCATCTTATTTACTTCTATCGTAAGTATCTCTCCCCCTACTTCCGTCCATGCAAGACCTGTAACAATTCCAATACCATTTTCTGATATTTTTTCCCTTTCATAAACTGGAATCCCTAAATATTTTTTTATATTTTTTTCTGTAATTTTTATATTACTTTTTTTCTCTAAAACTAACTCTTTAACAACCTTTCTACATAACTTAGCCACTTCTCTGTTCAAATTTCTAACACCGGCCTCTCTAGTATAACTAGCAATAATTTCCTTTATGGCACTATCATCAATAATAAGCTCATCTTCTTTTAAGCCATGATACATCATTTGCTTTTTTACTAAAAAATTCTTAGCAATGAGAAGTTTTTCTTCATCAGTATATCCTGAAAATCTTATAAGTTCTAATCTATCAAGTAAAGTGTTTGGAATATTATCTAGTGTATTTGCAGTAGTTATAAACATAACATCAGATAAATCATAATCCACATCCAAATAATGATCACCAAAAGCATAATTTTGTTCAGGATCTAAAACTTCCAACAAAGCTGCCGATGGATCTCCTCTCCAATCATTTCCCATTTTATCTATTTCGTCAAGAATAAATACAGGATTGCTTGACCCTGCTTTTTTCATTGACTGAATAATCTTTCCAGGCATAGAGCCAATATATGTCCTTCTATGACCTCTTATTTCTGCTTCATCTCTAACTCCACCCATAGAAATTCTCACAAAATTTCTACCTAAACTTTTCGCAATAGATTTAGCAATAGAAGTTTTACCTACTCCTGGAGGACCTATAAAACACAGTATAGGACCCTTTATTTTTTTTACTCTAGACAATACTGCCAGATATTCTACTATTCTTTCTTTAACTTTATCTAATCCACAGTGCTCTTCATCTAATATTTCTTTTGCTCTTACTAAATCTAAATTATCTTTTGTTAATTTTTTCCAAGGAATATCTAAAAGCCAATCTATATATGTTCTAATAACCGTTGCTTCAGGAGACTGTTGCATCATTTTTTCCATTCTCATTAATTCTTTTTCTGCAACTTCCCTTGCTTCTTTTGACATAGAGCTTGCTTTAATTTTTGCTCTTAAATCTTCTACTTCTTTAGAATTATCATCTTTTTGTTTCAATTCCTTTTGAATGGCTTTCATTTGCTCATTAAGATAATATTCCTTTTGATTTTTTTCTATCTGAGTTTTAACTCTATTTTGTATTCTTCTTTCTATATTTAAAATTTCAATTTCTGAATTTAAAATTTGAATTATTTTATTCAATCTTTTTAAAGGATTTACAGCCTCAAGTATAGATTGTTTTTCACTATTTTTTATTGAAATATGCGAAGCTATTGTATCAGCAAGTTTTGCCGGTTCTTGAATATTTGAAACAGATATAAAAATTTCCATTGGCATTCTAGGATTTAATTTTACATATTGCTCAAATAATGAAATTACCCTTCTCATTACAGCTTCAACTTCAGGAGTTTTTTCTATATTTTCATCAAAGATATTTAGACCAATTTCTATATATCCCTTATCTGTAAGTTTAAACTCTGTCCACTGTGCTCTTGAAATACATTCTATTAAAACTTTTAAAGTTCCATCTGGCATTTTAAGCATTTGTAATACTTCACAAACAGATCCTATACTGTATATATCGCTTGGTGTTGGCTCTTCTATCTGTAAATTTTTTTGAGTAGCAACAAATATGTATCTTTCAGAAGTCATAGCCTCTTCAAGAGCTTTTATAGATTTTTCTCTTCCTATTGATAACGGCAATACCATGGAAGGGAACAAAACAACATCTCTTACCGGCAGTAACGGCAATATTTTTGGAATATCTTTTTTATCATTTGAAATATTTTCTGTTTCGCTCATGCAATCTCCTTAGAATTTTTTAAAATAAATTTTGGCTTAGATCTTTTTTTAACAACATCCAAATCTACTACACACTGTTTTATTTTATCTTCACTAAACATTTCAAACATAGTCTCTGTTAATATAGATTCTATCATTGCCCTTAGTCCTCTTGCTCCTGATGCTTTGCTCAATGCTATTCTTGCAATTTCTTGCAAAGCTTCTTTTTCAAAAATCAATTCTATATTCTCTAATGAAAACATCTTTTTATATTGTTTAACCAAAGAATTTTTGGGCTCTATCAAAATATGAACTAAATCATCAACTGTAAGATGATCTAATGTAGATATTATAGGGAACCTCCCTACAAGTTCCGGAATTAAACCATATTTTATTAAGTCATGTGTTTCAACTTGTGCAAATATTTTATCTTTATTAACAAGTTTCTCTTCTTTTGATAATTTTGTTTCATTACTAGTAAAACCAATATTCTTCTTATTTATTCTATTCTCTATTATTTGTTCTATACCATCAAAAGC
>CAMVLN010000091.1 GCA_947168325.1 uncultured Elusimicrobia bacterium
AATAATTTTTAACATCATTAATTATATCCTGTGCTTTTTGTTCATATTCTGCTGCTTTCTGTGTATCCCCTTGTTTTTTATAGTAATTTGACAACATCCTATACGAAACTGCTGCTTGTAATGTCCATTCAAATGAAACTAACTCACTATCTTCACTATTATAACTCCATTTGTATAAATTTATATATTTGTTCCCTTGCTCTGATGTCACATCTATTCTATGATTTTCAATCTGTTTTACTAAATCTTCAATATTTATATTAGGAAATTTATTACCTCCAACAATCAACATTGTTTGTATCATCCATGTATATGTATCCAATGCATCAGCAGTATCGTTTTTACCTCTTAATAATTTTTTTTCAGTTTCATCATATAAATAGTTGTTTAAATAATTTATTGCTTCGTTTAATTTTTGTTGTGCTTGTGTATCGTTAGGGTTCAATTTATGTTTTAAATTGTAGTAATTTATGATATCTATCATATGTTCAGTTGATACAGCATTATCATTATAAGAACCAATTCCATATCTATACGAACCCTCACCACTGTCTCTAACACAATTTAAATAAGTATCAATTTGTCCTAACAAGCCGTTAAATTCTGTACTATCTGTATAAGCTTGATATTGTAAAATAGCTATGCCTACCCAAACTATTTCACCTGTACATTTATAACTTTCACTATTAGATCTATTCAATCCATTTTTCGATATCGCTTCTAATATAGCTTTTGCATGATTTACATCTCCATTTTGCAAATATGCTATTACTGCCAATGCTTGATCATATAAATTCTTAAAATCTTTTAAATCTCCATCATCAATATAAGAATTCATAGTTCCATCTTCGTTAAAAAATATATTAAATAAAGATAGATAGTCTTCTATTTCTTCTTCTCCTATTTCTTGTTTTATCTTGTTAGCACTACCGAAAAAATTACCATTAAGCATATTTATAACTTTATTACTATACCCTTGATCACCAATTTCATATCTACTTTTTACCATTCTGGTAAGTTCTTCATTAATACCAGTCTCACCAAATTTCACAACCCCTTGATTGTCTTTATCCCACAAACCAACTGCAATATTATTCACTTTTACTATACCTTTTTCTACTGTATATACTGGACTATTCATTGCAGATGTTACTCTACCTACAGAAGAACTAATAAAACCAAACAAAGTCATTATAAATGTAATTGCTTTTGTATGTTTCCCTTTAACTAACAATATTGAAACTATTATTCCAACAATTACCGCTCCAGCCGCTGTTATCAAAAATGTACGATTTGTAAACATTGCTATCCAGGAAGCAATAGAAAATGTGCCAGTAATTACACTAGACAACATAGAAACAAGAAATGTAGAAAAAATTATTACTTTTATAAAATCTAATATAATGTTTCCTATTCCATATCTTTCACCTTTTACTCTTTTTTGCATCTTTACATAATATACAAATGCTATCAACATAATTGTTAGCATAAAAGGCATAGCAAATCCTGCTAATATAGACAAAACATCTGGAACAAAAAATGCAAGTAATGAAAAACCACCTATAAGAAATAACCCTAACCCAATAAAAGCAAATGTTTTTTTATTCCAAGCAAAATGTTCTCCTTGTTTACTCGGTATTACATATTGTACACCTAAAAATCCAGATATAGCAACTAATGCTAATGGTACTATAACATACCATGCTAATAAGCCTGTAATTATTGCCCCTGCAGCAAAAAAACCTATTCCTCCTACAACTAAACCTGTAACTGTATGAGTTGTTTTTTTAGCTGTATTATTTTGCATTACATTTTTTTGCTCCGATAATACAGACCTATTTTTTATTATTAAAATTACTCCTGAAACTAGAGAACCACCTATAGAAAATGCTGCCAAAACAAAAACAACTGGAGACCCAATAAACACACCAATTACTAATCCTGCAAAACCTAATATCAATCCTCCTGACATAATTGAATTTAGAAATTTATTTAGTCCTGAAGATGCTGCTTTTCCTATATCTGCTAATTTTCCTGTTTTAGCCGCTTTTGCAATGTTTATATTATCTTGATTAGAAATAGCTATATTTATCCTATCTATATACAATTTCTTTAATAAGAAAATACCAACAACAACAAATAGAACAACAATTGCTAAAATTGGTGATATACTTATTGCAGAAACATAGCCACCAACAACTACAAAAGTTAAAATACCAAATAAAACAAGAGGTAAAATTATCAACATAAAAGGTTTTAAAATATAGCTAGTAAAAATTCTACCAAAAAAAGCTCCCGGTGCAGATGATGCAACAAACTTTTTATGTTCAATTTTAATATCTTTATTTTTTGTATTTATTATTTTATATATATTATTTACTATTTCATATTTTACTTTTTCTCTTAATTGACCTAAACCTGAAGATAACTTTCCCGCTATCTTACTTGTCGCATCTGTATTAACAAAACTATATAACATATTATCTGATTGAATTTCAAATTCTGCTTGTATTCTATCTGCATAACTTTCTTGGTCAGCTAAGTCTTCTTGCAAAATTTTATTCTGAGCCATACTAATAATAATATTCAGTTCTTTCTCTTCAATAATATCTAAAAATTTTTCTACTTCTTTTTTTTGTTCTTCTTTAAGTTCTTCTGTTGCTAATTCTTTTATCTCTTTTCTTTCAATTTTTTTTGATGGTTTAAAAATTTCTTCTTTTCTTATTTCTTGTAATTGAGATAACTCTTTTTTATTTTTTGCTCTTAAATATGCTTGTTTATCTAGCATTTTAGAGAAACCCTTAAGAACATTTTTTACATCTTTTTCATTCTTCCTTAAAAGAAAATTGTTCTCTTCATTTGCAACTGTTTCTATAAAATTACTATGTTCTTCTTTATTAGTTGCTATTAAATTTTTCCCTTTCAATATGTTTATTTTTTTATCTTTATCTTCGTTTCCTAATAAATTTTTATTATTAATATACTTTTTTAATGAAGATATATATTCATAATCATCTAGTTCATTTTCTTTTGCTACCTCTTCTATACCTTCAATACTGTATATATTTATAAGATATTCTTTTTGTTTTTGAGTACCTCTACCAACTCTTGCTGTTTGTTGAATTTCTGTAGAATATGAATCTATGTATGCCCTTATCAACAACTTATCTCTTTCTATTTCATTTAAGTTTACACCTCTATCCAACATTTGTGTTGCAATAACAATATCATATTTTCCGTTTTCTATAGCTGCCTTATTTTTATTATAAGCTGTTGCATCGCTACCATCTAACAACAATATTTTTTCTTTACCAAAAATGTTTTCTAAATATTGTTTCATCTCTCTTGCTTTCTTTGAATCTTTCTCAAGAATAAATGCTAATGGGGATGATTGGGATGATTGGGATAATGTGGATGTGTCTATCAAATTTGAATCTTTTTCTTCTTTAATTCCAAATTCATCTAAAAGTTTTTTTATTTTTTTTCTTTTTTCGTCTTCTGTTTCTTCAATAAAAAGACCAATTTCTTTATCAGCTGCTCTTTTTATAGATGGTATTTCAACAACATCACCAACCGTTTTCAAAATTGCCGCTTTTGTTCCTGTAGCTGCATAAAATTGACCACCGTTTTTTTCTATCCAACCTTTAATGCTAAAAAAGTTATCTCTATCTTTTGTTTTTGACCCTCCAAGAGCAATATCTTTAGTCCACTCTTTATTGTATTTTTTACTCCATTTTTGTTTTAAGTCACTATTGTTGTTTATACATTCTACTAATGCTACATTTATTTCTTCTTTATTTTTTACATTTGGATCTTGCAATGCACCATCTGAACCATAAAGCTGTATTAAAGGGGTACCTTCTTTTAAATTGCAGGTAAGTTCATAATGTACACCTTCCCTCAACTGATAATTAGCATATAATGCAGCAGCTATCATATCAATAAATTCTTGAGATGCTAGAATATCTTCAAGTTCTTTCCTTTCAGTATCACTTAAATTTGTTTTTTTATCTCTAATTGCTTTTTTAATCTCATCTATTTCTTTTATAGCATCAGCTTTGTTTCTATGAAAAATATATTTCTTGCCTTCTTCATGGATAATAAATCCTTTTGCCTTTCCTTCTTTATAAAAATTTGAAATTCTTCCTTGTATAATTTTTATAATGTCTTTTTTTACTTCAGATATTTTTACTTCTTGCGAAAGAGCATATTCTGTTGGTTCGTTTACAATATGATCAGCTTCATCTAATAAAACCATAATTTTAGATTCTTCTGAAAAATGCTCTTGTTTCAAATTGGACAACTTTTGAATCGGTGCAAAAATTATTTTTTTCCCTTTTTTTAATAATTCTTGATTTAGAACACCATAATTTACATCTTTTCCTACATCTTTTTTGTCTTTTTTACTTAATAAAGTATCTTCACTTACTTCTTCACCGTTTGCAAAAAGTTTCCCTTCCCCATCTTTGTCATATTTATAAGATAATTCATAAAGTTTATCTCCCGGACTATCTGTAGTTCCTGGCTTTATATATGTCACTTTAACTTCTTCTACTTGTAGATATTTCTTAATTATGTCATTGTTAAGAAATTTCAACTTCTCTATAGCATCTCTAAAAATTAATTCCCCAGAAGATGTCGTATAAAATATATTCTCTCCTTTCTTATACAAATAAGCCATTAATAAATTAAATGCTTCTGATTTTCCTCCTGCAGTCTTTAAAATACCTACTTTCCCTTCCAGCATAGCTAATGCTAAAGCTATTTGAATGTTTACTTGAGATTCGTTAAGAGCTTCTTTATAAGTTTCTTGCATATACTCTCTAAAACATTTTATAGCCAATGCTAACTCGTTATTTTCGCCTGTTTCTTTTAGTGTATCAGAATCAGATAAATAATCAAATTCGTTTGAAATTTTTAAACCTAAATGTTTTGTAATCTCTTTTAAAGTAACTTTTTCATCTGTTATCCCCTCTCTAATATCATTAATCTTTTTAATAAATTTTTCTTTTTTAGAACTAAATAACCAACTTAAAAAACCTCTTATTAGTTCAGCTATAAAAACAAAAAAATCATAAAAACTTACTCGCCATTCTCCCCAACTAGGATTATTCTTATGCCTTAGCTCATGTGCTATAAATGTTTTAAGTAATGCATTTATACATACCCCTTCTTTAAATTCTCCGTTTTTATCCATAAACATCTTTTGTATCAATCCATAATTGATATGAAGGAATCTTTTTTCCCCTTGTTTCACTTTATTAGTATTAACTTCAGCAAATTCTCCTGCTTTTAAAACTTGGTCCCCTATATCATCTATCTCAAATCCTAAATCATTAAATTTAGCATTTATCTTTTTTCTTACTTCGGCACCTATATTATCGTCAGATTCTGTAATTTTATTTAACATTATTGATGTCTTTATTTTAAATGCCAACGAACCTATCGAAGTTACTGCACCTACTCCAAATGTCACTACTCCTAATATCCTTACCACTATTATAACTATCGGTAAATTCCCGGTAAATATAAATGTAATCCCTAATGCTACAGTCAATATTGTAAATCCTACTGCAAATAAAACTGTCCATCCTATAGTTTCCTTTATACTACTACCCGATTTCGCCTTTCCTTCACTTTCTGTTTCAGCTTTTTCTACTATATTTCCTTCTTCATAACTATATATTTTTCCGTCTATTTTGATAGTATCTTTAGATATTACCTCTACATCTACTTTCTTTTGTTTTATTTTTTCCTTTTCTTCTGCTACTTCTTTAACAACTTCTTTTAAATATTTTAATTCTACTTTCTCTGATACTGCTGCTTTAAAAAATGCTTTTATTTGTTCTTGTGTTGGCACTTGTGATGTTATCAATGTAGCCAATGCTTGAAATGATATCTTCGCTTGCTCCTGA
>CAMVLN010000092.1 GCA_947168325.1 uncultured Elusimicrobia bacterium
TTCCAAACCTTGTATTATCCATTTTTTAATCTCCTAACTATATTTAATATTTTTTGCTTGTCTTTTACTTTATTTGTTTCTACACCACTTGATACATCTATACAATATGGACATAATTTTATTGCTTGTTCCACATTGTTTTCGTTGATACCACCTGCAAGAAAATAAGGTCTTATAAAATTTTTTAATATACTCCAATCAAATGTTTTTCCTTCACCTTTTCCGGCATCGAACATCAACCAATCTGCCAAAGAATTCCGCCATCGTATGATATCTTCACCTGTTTTTACTTTCACTGTTTTAATTATTTTTTTATTACAAACTTTTTTTAAATTATTTATATATTTATCGTCTTCTTCACCATGAAGTTGAACTAAATCAATAATGTTTTCTTTACAAAATTCAACAATTTTATTTATATCTTCATTTACAAAAACACCTACTGACAAAATTTCTTTACTTAATTTATTTTTTAATTTTTGTGATGTTTCTTTAGATACTTGTCTATGGCTTTTAGCAAACACAAAACCTATAAAATCCGGTTTTGCTTCGTTAACATAATTTATATCTTCTTCTCTAAATAAACCACATATTTTTATTTTAGTCACTTTCTACCTCAAATAGTAAATTACTTATTGTTTTTTATTTATATTATTTTATGCATCCATTCCTTGTAATTTCAAAAGAAACTGTTTTTTGTTTTTACTTAACATAATACTTTCACCAATCAATACACCATTAAACCCAGCTTCTTTTAATATTTTTATATCCTGTACTGTTTTTATTCCACTTTCTGAAATTAAAATTTTGTTTTCAGGTATAAATTTTTGTAATTCTAAAGATGTTTTAATATCAACTTTAATAGTTTTTATATCTCTATTATTTATGCCTATAATTTTTGCTTCACTATTTAATGCCATTTTAATTTCATATTCATTATGTGTTTCAACAAGACAACTTAACTTTAAATTATTTGCTATATTTAAAAACTTATTTAAAATTTTTTCATCAAGAATTGCACAAATAAGTAAAATTGCATCTGCACCAATAAGTTTTGCCTGATATATTTGATATTCATCAATAATAAAATCTTTTCTTAAAATAGGAATATTTACTATATCTGAAACATCTTTTAAGATTTTATCACTACCTTTAAAAAAGTTAGGCTCCGTAAGAACAGAAATTGCAGTTGCTCCTGCTTGTTCATATTCTTTGGCTATATTAGTATAATGGAAATCTTCAACTATAACACCTTTTGAAGGAGAAGCTTTTTTTATTTCACAAATAAAAGAAAAATCTTTATCTTTTAAAGATTCTTCAAAAAAGAACTTTTCGTTTAAAGGAAGAGATAATACTTCCTGTTTTAAAACTTTAATATTTTTTTCTTTTTTCTCATGTTCTATTCTTATTTTTTGTGTGGCAACTATATCATCAAGTATCATTATTTTATAATCATCTCCAATGTTTATTAAATTTTGCTGTTTGTCGTTTTCATACATCTATACATCGCTTTTTAGTCCTCATTTGATAATTTAATATACTTTTCTAACTGATTAAGAGCTTTTTTACTATCAATAACTTCTTTTGCTATATTAACTGCATTGCTTATTGAAATTTCCGGTTTTGCAATATGTATTGCTGCTGCAGAATTTAATATAACTGCATCCGTTTTTGCTCCTTTTGCCCCGGATAAAATATCTATTGTAATTTTTGCATTTTCTTGCGGAGTTCCGCCTAACAAATCTTCTTTTTTACATTTTTTCATACCAAATTGTTCCGGTTCTATTTCATAAGTTTTATAGTTACCATTAACAACTTCACAAACTTTTGTTAGAGAACTTGCAGAAATTTCATCAAGTCCATCTTTTCCATAAACAACCATAGCACTTTTTACACCTAAATTAGATAACACTTTTGCCATAAGATCTATTAGATCTTCATCATAAACACCTAACAACTGCATATTGGCCCCTGCAGGATTTACCAATGGTCCTAAAATATTAAATATCGTTCTTATACCTAACTCTTTTCTAACCGGTGCAACATACTTCATTGCTATATGATAGTTTTGTGCAAATAAGAAACAAAAATTTATTTTATCTAAAATCTGTTTACTTTTTTCAGGTGATATTGTTATTTTCGCACCGAGAGTTTCTAAAACATCTGCTGCACCACATTTACTTGATGCTGCCCTGTTACCATGTTTTGCTACAGGTATTCCTGTTGCAGATACAACAAATGCAGATGTAGTTGAAATATTAAACGAGTTAGATTTATCTCCACCGGTTCCAACAATTTCAAGTATATCCATATCGTTAAGAAGTTTTATACAATGTTTTCTCATACCGGCTGCTGCACCTGTAATTTCTTCTATTGTTTCTTTTTTTATTGACATTGCCGTTAAAAAAGCTGCCATCTGTATTTGGCTTGCCTGACCACTCATTATTTCATCTATTACCGTTTCTGATTCTTTTGCACTCAAATTTTGTTTCATAACAGCTTTAAAAATAGCCTCTTTAATCATTTTTTATCCTCTTAAAAAATTTTTTATTATTTGATATCCTTTTGGAGTAAGTATTGATTCTGGGTGAAACTGAACTCCATAAATATTTTTTTCTTTATCATAAACTGCCATAACTTCATTATCTTCACTTGTTGCAACAATTTTTAGTTCTTTAGTTATTGTATCTTTCAATGCTACAAGAGAATGATACCTACCTACAATAATCTTTTCGTTAAATCCTTTAAAAATAGGACAATTGATATCTATATTAATTTCTGATTGTTTTGCATGCATAAGTTCCTTTGCATAAGAAATAGTTGCTCCATAAGCTTCACATATTGCTTGATGACCTAAACAAACTCCTAAAATAGAAATGTTCCCTGCAAAATTCTTAACTATATCTATACAAATTCCAGCATCAATTGGTTTTTTTGGTCCAGGTGATAAAATTATTCTTTCGGGATTTAATTTTTCTATTTCTTTTAATGTAATTTCGTCATTTCTTTTTACAATTATATTCGGATTTATTGAACCGGTATATTGATAAAGGTTATATACAAAACTATCATAATTATCTATTAACAATATCATTTTTTCTCCTTAAAATTTTACTCTGTAATTTTTTATGCATAGAATATGAAATATCAGCATCAGAAGAAAGTTTTAAAGCATTAATAACAGCTTTTGCTTTATTTATACATTCTTGATACTCTTTTTCGGGAACACTATCTGCAACAATTCCTGCACCGGAGCGAACAAACACTTTATTGTTTTTCTTAAAGGCTATTCTTATAGAAATACAAGTATCCATGTTACCTGAAAAATCAATATACCCTATAGCTCCGCCGTAAATACCTCTTTTGTTTTGCTCTAACTCATTTATAATTTGGCATGCCCTTATTTTAGGTGCCCCAGAAAGTGTTCCTGCGGGAAGAACTGCATCAATTGCATCAAGAGACATTTTGTCTTGCTTTATCTTGCCACGAACAGTTGAACCTATATGCATAACATGAGAAAACCTCTCTATACTCATATATTTTTCTACTTTTATTGAACCAAATTTACTTATTTTACCCAAATCGTTTCTACCTAAATCTACAAGCATATTATGTTCGGCAAGTTCTTTTTTGTCTGAAAGAAGTTCTTTTTCTAGTTGTAAATCCTCTTCTTTAGTTTCTCCTCTTGGTCTTGTTCCTGCTAAAGGGAAAGTGTGCAATACTCCTTCTTCTAGTTTTACTAATGTTTCAGGGGATGCTCCTACAATTTCTATATCTTTACTGCAAAAATAAAACATGTAAGGAGACGGATTTGTTGTTCTTAAAATTCTATATGTATCTAAAAGACTACCTTCAACATTGGCTTCTATTCTGTTTGATAAAACTGCTTGAAAAATATCACCATCTTTTATGTAAGATTTCGTTTTATTTACCATATTACAATATTGTTCTTTGCTAAACAAATATTTAAAATCGGACTTTATTTTTAAAGGGTTATCTTGTAAAGGTATTCCATTTTTAATAAGCTCTGCCATTTTGTTTAGTTCTAAAACGGCATTATCATAATTTTGTTTTAAATTGTTTGTTTTAATATTAACTATTAAAAAAATCTTTTGTTTTAAATTATCAAAAACAATAACTTTATCAAACAACATTAAATCAACATCATTAAAATTTTCGTCATCATTTGCAACCAATTTTAATGTTGGTTCACTATACTTTATATAATCGTAAGAAAAATAACCTACAAGTCCACCTGTAAAAGTAGGTAATCCTTCAACTTTAGGACTTTTATTTTCTTCTATAATATTTTTTATATATTTTTGAGGAGTATCATTTTTAGATATTATTTTACCGTTTATTTTTATTGTTCCGTTTAGACAAGTAAATTCAAGTTTTGGATCATATCCTAAAAAAGAGTATCTTCCCCACTTTGAAGAATCTTCCAAACTTTCAAGCATATAACAATGGCTACTTACTGATTTTAAGATTTTTAAAACTTGTATTTGAGTTTTTATGTCGCTCAATATTTGAAAACTTATTGGAATGGTTTTATATTCTTTTGCAAATTTTATGGCTTGTTTATAACTCGGTATATACATTATAACACCCCAAAATAAAAAAATTCATCCTAAAACAAAAACCTTGTTTTCAAGGACGAATATTTCATCCGCGGTGCCACCTTGCTTTGAAACTACCTACAGCACATAAATAAAACTTGTACATTAAATCTTATCAGGCAGTCTCACTCTTATTTAGGATACCAACATATCCCCGGCAACTAACGGATGCCTTCCCGTTGCAGAATACTCGGGGAAAATCACTCTACTCTTGTACTCTTCGCTCTCGTTCACATTCTCCCCTTTGACTACACCCTCTGCGGTCCATTTCAGAAAGTAAAACTTCAACTTCCTTAATAAGCTGCTTACTGCCTGCTTCTCACCACCCAGGCTCGCTGTTAGTGCACTTCTTATTTTTATCTCCGCATCAACGGTTTAAATATTAAACTTTAAGGATTGTATTATTTTTTTTTGTATATGTCAAGCAAAAATTTATTTTTAATAATAAGAAAAAAGCACTAAATCTTTTTAGTGCTTTTTTCTATTATCTCATTATTAAATATAATTAAACCTATATACAATCTTCAAATCATACTAGAAGTGATATGAGAAACCGATACTTGCAAGATTTCCGTTATTTCCTCTAATACCAAATGTGTTGTCTTCCATATTCAAATCATCACATTTTCTATTTTCAAATGAAATTGATGCAAAATCAAGTGTAGCATCAATTGACCATCTTTCATTTATACTATATGTTACAACAGGTACAATTCCTATACCATAGGAAGTATATTTTATATCTGCATCATCATGTTTTTCACTACTATAAAATATAGAACCTTTAGCTAAGAATGAAAAATCGCCAATTTTAAACATTTCGTACCTAATAAAAGGTGAAACTGATATTGTTGTTATTGTATCACCAGCTTTGTCATAACCATAACCTAAATCAATACCTAAACCCATTTTCTCGTTCAAGTTGTAACCAAACTCCGGTTGAATTGAAAAAGATGATCTTGAATCACCTTCTTTTGGACTAGTGGTATTAAAACCCAAACTTCCACCTACCCACATATTTTCTGCTACTGCTGGTACTACTAATGCTACTGCAAACAACAAAGCTAACAAACTTTTCTTCATTTTTCTTCTCTCCTTTCTTTTCTTTTTTACTGGACTTTAAATATCCAGCTCATTTTTGCATTATGTATTGTATATATTAAAATATATTTTGTCAATATATTTTGTCAAAAGGCACATTCAAGTTGCTAATGCAACTAGGAAAAGAAAACCTCCTTTGGAGTGA
>CAMVLN010000093.1 GCA_947168325.1 uncultured Elusimicrobia bacterium
TACATATACTGTTTATGGATATCATAACTCTAGTAATAATTTTAAAGCAACAGTGAGTAGTAAGGGTGGTAATTACAATTTAGATATATATAATCATAAAAATAAAATTGGGTATGTTTATGGAAATTATAAAAAAGGAGATTTTACAGTAGATATAAAAAACATACCAATAAAAAAAATCCCATTTATTGAAAATTTTAGTAAAACGGTAAAAGGAAAGTTATCTATGTATGGGAAGATGGGTGCAAAAACTGGAACAATTCATCTAGTTGGTAAGCAAATTGTTTCAAAAAAACTAAAAAGTTTTGATGTTTTAGGAAAAATATATAAAAAAGATTATAAATGGTTTACTAAAATAAATACTAAAGATAAAAAAATTATTATAGATGGTTTCTATGAAAACAAAGAAAATAACGAGCTAGATATCTATTATAATGCTGTTGATGTGTATAATATTTTACAAATATTGGGTATAAAAAAACCAAAATTGTCAGGAAATGTAACTGGTAAAGTTAAATATTGTACTAAAAATTTTACAACTGATGTTGATATGAAATTTAAAAATGGAACTTTATTAGAAAATAAATTTAATACATTTGATATAGCGGGACAATATTCAAACAATCAAATTGCTATTTCAACTTTTAGTTTTAGTGGACCCAAAACTAAAATGCAAGTTAAATCTGTTATAAATTTTTTAGATAAATATTCTAATTCTTATTTTAATGCAAATATTGATAATTTTAAAGTTAAAGGAGTAAATGTAAATTGTAACTTAACTATTAACGGGCGATATAAAGCAAATAATGAAATTATTGGAAAGATGTCAGTAGATAAATTAGAAATAGGCAAACTTAAATTTTACTATAAATCACTATTATTGTTATCTAAAGATAAAATTAAAATATATAATTTACAAAATGATAATGGTTTATCAGGAGAAATTACTTATGATTTTGCTACAAAAAATATTTCTTCTTTTATAGAAAATATTGATTCAAAATTATCCAAATATAATTCTAAAATAAAAGGTAGATTAAGTTCACAAACAACAATTTCAGGAACATTAAAAAATCCCAAAGTTGTATCTTTTATTAAAATAAAAGATGGACTATATAATTCGTTATTGTTTAATTTAAATGTAAAAACAGAATATGAAAAAGGAAAAGTATATTTAGAAGGTTTTAAAATTATTACACAAGATAACATAAAAAGTAAAATAACAGGTTCAGGAATTTTAGATAAAGAAAAAACAAATATTAAAATAAAATTTAATAATATTTCAGAAGAAACAATAAATAAATATGTAGGTTTTAGAACTCCGTTTAAAGGATTTTTCTATGGTGATGGAAAAGTTGTTGGAAAAATTAATAATTTAAAATATATATTAAATATCTATGCCGATACAGTATTTGTAAAATCTTTAAAGTTTAATTCATTTGTTTCAAAACTTATAGTACAAAATAAAATTATATCTATGGAAAATACCAAAGTTAAGCTAGCAGATAGTGAGTTAAAAATATTATCTGCAAACTTTGATATAAAAACATTAAAATATAATTCTAAATTTAAATTTATTAATACACATTTAGGACCATTTGATATTTTTGGCAATATTAATATTGACGGAACTATGAAAAAACAAGATAAAATATATATGTATAAAGGAGATATCAAATTTATAAATTTATGGCTTAACGAAGAAAAAATAGAAGAGTTAGGTTTAAAATATTCTATTGTTGATAGAAATTTTACATTTAAGTCAGACAAAAAAAGCAAACTTAATTTTTCAGGTAATATATTATTAAATAAATATCCTAAAATTATTTTCGATAAAATTTTATTGAATTATAATAAACAGTATTGTAAATTTAACGGTTCAATATTATCTGATAAAATAGACATAAATATGACTGGAAATAATCTAGATTTAGCAATATTAACAGGGTTATTTAATTTTCCTATAGATATTACAGGAACATTGGATTTTAAATTAAATGGCAATGGTTCAATATCAAGTCCAAATATAAATTTATCCATGGTTTCTTCAAAAGGAGCAAAATAGGGAGTTCCTTTTGATTTGTGTAATATAAAAATGGATGTTAAAGATAATAAAGTTAATATTAAAGAATTTAATATAAAAAAAATAAGGAAATATATTTTTGCAGTGAATGGTTTTTTACCTTTTTGTTTAGATTCTAAACTAAAATATAAGTTAATAAAAGAAAAAATAAATATAAATTATAAGTTAGAAGATAATAGTTTGTATATTATTAAGAATTTATCTAACAATAAAATAATACCTAAAAAGGGAACATTAAAAATAGATGGGAAGCTTATAGGTTTAAGAAAAAATATTTCAAATACAGGGAAACTTATTTTAGAGGGAATAAATATAAAAACAGATTCATATATAAATAAAATAAAAAATTTAAAAATTAATATTTTATGGGAAAATAACTTGTTTAAAATAAATAAAGCGATTGCAAGAGTTAGTTCTGGAGTTTTAGAAACAACAGGTTCTGTTAAGATACAGAACTTTCGTCCAGCATTTTATGATTTAAATATTTTTACTACTGAAAAAGGGATTCCTTTGATTTTTAAGGAATTGCCCATTCCAACTTCAGGAATTCTTAAAATTAAATCTAGCAACTTTACAAATTTTTCTAAAGGGGTTCCTACATTTAACTTTAGCTTGTATGGTGATGCAAAAAAGCCTAAACTTACTGGAACAGCAGAACTAGAAAATACAACATTTTGTTTCCCTTCACCATTAAGAAATACATCTGGTGCTAGCTTTGAGTTTTTATCTGATATATTTCAAAATTTGTATATAGATATAGATTTAAAAAGTGCTAAAAATACAAAGTATGAAAATTCATTGGTGAATGCAGAATTAATAGGTAGTATAAATTTAAAAGGTAATATTGATAATATTTTTGCTAATGGAGTAATAAATTCCAATAATGGATTGTTTTCTTATTTAGGGAACGATTTTACAATTGTAAATTCAAAAATAGAAATAATTAATAATGAACTTTTTATTACTGCAGAAGGGGAATCTGAAGTCTATAATACAGGCGATAGCACAGCAGAAATTATCAAAGTGTATGTTGATAGGTCGAATATAAATAATATTAAAACAAGATTTGCATCTAAAAATGATCCTACAATGGATTCTAAAAAAGCACTTGCCCAACTTACAAAGACTGATCCTACACAAACAAATACATTAGATACAAGTACAGATTTTTTAGTTAAACAGCAAGCAATAAGAATGTTTAGTTCAAATGTTGTTACCCCTATTGCAAATACTGTTCTTAAAAAAATGGGTATAGTAGATAATATTAGATTAGGATTTGTGAACCAAGATACATTACAACTAGATTCCAATGAAGAAGCTACAATGACGGAACTTTTGTATGGAATGAAATATTCTGTAGAGAAAAATGTTAATAGATTATTACAGATTGGCTATTCTGTAACATTTGATAAAATCCAAAAAGAAATAGATTTAAAACAAGCATTAGAAATGTCATTTAAAATAAATAGAAATTTGTTTTTAAAAGGAAGTTATGGATTAAAATCTGATAATCAAGATTATGAACCAGATAGACGATTTATGATAGAACAAAAGCTAAGGTTTTAAATTATGCTTGGACTATATGTACATATTCCCTTTTGTAAAAAAAAATGTTTTTATTGTGATTTTGTTTCTATTGAATATCTTGAAGAAATTGTAAATAATTATCTTAAAGCATTACAAGCAGAATCATTAAAATATAAAAATGAAAAGGTGGATACAGTTTATATTGGTGGGGGAACACCATCAGTTTTATCAATAGTTCAATTAGAAAAATTAATATCTATTATAAAAACGAACTTTAATGTTTCTAATATACAAGAATTTACAATAGAACTTAATCCTGAATCTACCACAAAAGAAAAATTAGAATTTTTGTATAAATCAAATATATCAAGAATAAGTTTTGGATTGCAGAGTATTTTTGACGACAATTTAAATATTTTAGGTAGATTACATAATTATGAAAAATTTAAAAATGCATATTATTATGCAAAAGAAATTGGATTTATTAATATAAATGTAGATTTGATATATGGAATACCAAATCAAACTTTACAAAATTGGACGGATACTTTAAAAGAAGTTATTAATTTAGATAGCCAACATATATCCTTGTATCCACTTACAGTTGAAACAAACACATTATTCTATAAAAAAAATGTAGAACCTAACACAGATTTACAAGCTAAAATGTATACCTTAGCTTGTAAAATTTTGAAAGAAAATAATTTCAAACATTATGAAATTTCTAACTGGGCAAAAGAAAAAAAATATTCAAAACATAATAAATTATACTGGCAAAATCAAGAATATATAGGTTTAGGAACAAGTGCAGCTTCATATTATAAACGATATAGATATAAAAATAATACTAATGTTTTAAAATACATTGAAAATATTTTCAATAACAAGAATATTGTAATAGAAAAAGAATATATTACAGATGAACTATACAAAAAAGAAAATATAATGTTAGGGTTAAGGTTAAGTGAAGGTGTAGATATAGAATATTTCAAAGATAAAAGAGATATTTTAAATAAATATGTTATGGATAAAATGTTAGTAATAATAAATAATAAAGTTAAGTTCACAGAACAAGCTTTGTTTGTTTCTAATACAATTATTTCAGATTTATTATAATTTTTTTATAAAAATTTAAAATTATTTATAAACAAATAAAAATTAAACTGATTAGCATAGTATTTGAAAATATACTATAAACTGTACACTTAATTGATATTTATTTTGTTTTTCAATATAATTCTGTGGTATGAGTATTGATAAATCAATTTTTATTTCTGCAGGTGATATATCAGGAGATATTCATGCTGCAAACTTAATAAAGTCTATTAAAAACAATAGTGATTACAAAGTATATGCTATTGGTGGGCAACAGCTAAAAGATGTGGTAGATGTTTTTATTGAAGATATTGTAAATATTAATGGTTTTGGTTTTTTCCCAATTAAACAAATTTTTTATTTGAACAATATTTTTAAAATTGTAAAAAATTGTTTAATAAACAACAAAATAGATAAAGTGATATTAGTTGATTATTATGGTTTTAATATACATATTGCAAAACTTGCAAAAAGTTTAAAAATTCCTGTATATTATTTTGTTACTCCGCAAGTTTGGGCTTCAAGAAAGTATAGAATAAAAAATATTGCCAAATATGTAAAAATAGCTTTTCCAATACTTCCTTTTGAAAAACAAATGTATGAACAGGAAAATGTAAAATGTTTTTTTGAAGGAAATCCATTAGTTGATAATGTTTCTTCATATATTTTAAAAAATAAAGAAAAAAATAAAGCTATTGTTGTTGGACTTTTTGCAGGTAGTAGGAAAAGTACTATAAAAAAACATTTGCCAGTGATTTTAGATACTGTAAAAATTTTAAAAGAACGAAAAGATAATATGGAGTTTATTTTATTTACACTTGATAAAAGCGAACAAAAAATTCCTAATTATATACAAATAAAAAATGGAAATGATTTCAAAGAAAGAAACAAAATAGATATTGCTTTATGCCCTTCAGGAACAGTAAGTTTAGAAAATGCTTTACTTGGAATTCCTATGGTTGTAATGTATAAATTGTCTTGGATAAACTATTTTATAGCAAGATTAATAATAAAGGTAAAATATATAACTCTTGTAAACATTTTGTTAAATAAAGAACTAGTTCCTGAATGTATACAACATAAAGCAACAGGTACAATTTTATCACAACAAATTATAAGTATGTTAGAAGAAAAAAA
>CAMVLN010000094.1 GCA_947168325.1 uncultured Elusimicrobia bacterium
AAAGTAATTATGAAAATTAGAACTTTCTAATGTCTCCATAAATTTCTGTAAAAAATTTTGACAGTTCTAAACTTTTTAAAATCTTTTTTGAAAATTTTTCGTCTTTATTGGATAACAAAACTTTTGGTTGTAAGATACTTGAAAGCATTTTAGCTACACCAGAATATGCCCGTGTTTTGTTGGTTAAATGTTGGGCATAGTTATCCTTAAACATTTTGACAGCTATGTTAAAATCTTCATCTTTAAGTTCTGATAAAACTGCTTTTACTAATGCTGTAATTCCACTACCTAGATAAGAAGAAACCTCATCTATTGGTAATGGATTAAATCCATATTCGTGTCTTACAAAATTTACTGAATCTGTTAAGTCAAATTTAGAATCAACCAATGTTCCATCTAAATCAAAAATAACAAATTTTATATCGGATTTATTTTCTAAAACCATTTTATAATACCTGGAATATACTCTACTTGTTCTAAGTATTGCGGAACTACTCTTATTGTGTATCCACAATGTCCAACCATTCTTGTTTTAGCTTCAATCTCATAGATATATGTCCCATCTTGTTCTTTTGAAATCTTTTTCATGTTTTCAAAAGTTGCAGAACTTAAATTATTTTTAGAGTTCAAATATCCTTCATAAACTTGAACAAAAACATCTTCTGGAGCAATTCCTGCTAAATTAACTTTAACTTTTATCTTTAATTGGTTGCCTATTTTAATTGTTTTTGCACTTGTATTATCATCAATACTTATTATAGAAACTTTTGACCAATTTTTTTCTATATTACTTTGCCATTCGCTTTTCTTCTTTGCAAGTTTATAATTGTTTGCTTTCATTTTTTCTGTTAATTCCATAGATGGAATATAAAATTTTCTTGTATAATCTTCAATCATTCTATTTGTATTAAACATTGGACCTACTGTTTGCATACAAGCTTTCATTTTCTTTATCCAACCTCTAGGCAAATCATCTTGCCCTCTATCATAAAATAGTGGAACTATTTCTTTTTCCAACATTTCATATATTGATCTAGATTCCATTTCATTTTGATATTCTAAATCGTTATATGTATCTGTAGAGCCTATAATCCAACCGTTTTCTCCGTTATAACTTTCACACCACCAACCATCAAGCACACTAAAATTTATTGCACCGTTAACTGCAGCTTTCATTCCACTTGTACCAGATGCTTCTTGCGGTCTTAAAGGATTGTTCAACCAAACATCTACCCCTTGTACCAAATAGTGTGCTACATTCATATCATAATCTTCTAAGAATACAACCCTATTTTTTAATTCTGGATCTGCTGTTAAAGAAACAATACTCTTAATAATTTCTTTACCTTTATCATCTTTTGGATGAGCTTTACCAGCAATAATTATTTGAACAGGTTTTTCTTTGTTTGTAAGAATTTTTTTAATCCTTTCAATATTTCTAAATATTAAATTACCTCTCTTATATGTTGCAAATCTTCGTGCAAAACCTATTGTTAATGCTTCTGTATCAAGAACTTCGTCTGCAAAAGCTATCATATGTTTAGAAAGTCCCCTTCTTTCTAATTGAGCTTTCAATCTGCTTCTTGCAAAAGATACCAATCTTTCTTTTCTTCTTTCGTGGCTTCTCCAAAGTTCTGCATCGGGAATATCTGCAACTCTTTGCCATAATGTTTGATCTTCTGGGTTATCTATCCAAGCATCACCAATATATCTTTGGAACAGACCTGTAAATTCATAAGATATCCAAGTGTTTGTATGAATACCATTTGTAATATGTGTTATAGGTATTTCTTTTCTTGGAAGTTCCGGCCATACATTTTGCCACATTTGCCTTGATACTGTTGCATGTAATCTTGAAACACCATTAGCTTTACCACAAGCTTTTAAAGCAAGAATTGTCATTGAAAAATCTTTATCCATATTCTCAGTTTTTAAATCTCTACCTAAAGATAAGAACTGATCTTTTGTTAATCCTAATTCTTTATATAAACTTTCAAAATATGTCAAAACTAATTGTGAAGAAAAAACTTCATTGCCTGCAGGAACTGGAGTGTGTGTTGTAAAAACACAATTTGCCTTTACAACTTTTTGTGCTTCTTGAAAAGATAATCCGTTGTTCTTCATTAAAAATCTAATTTTTTCTAATAATAAGAAAGCTGAATGCCCTTCATTAATATGGATAACAGATGGGTCAATATTTAAAAGTTCTAAAACTTTCATGCCACCAACACCAAGCAGTTTTTCTTGCTTGATTCTCATTTCTTTATCTCCACCATAAAGTTCACCGGTAATTGTTCTATCTTCTATAGAATTTTTTTCAAAATCTGTATCTAATAAGTACAGCGAAACTCTACCTATTTGTACTTTCCAAATTCTTGCAAAAACACTAGGAGATTTAGGTAAAGAAATCTCTATGAACAAAGGTTGTCCACTTCCATCTGTTAGAAGTTGCAGAGGCATACTATAAAAATTATTCACCTTATATTCTTCTATTTGCCAACCATCTATGCTTAAGTGCTGTTTAAAATATCCGTTTCTATACAACAAACCAATACCAACTAAAGGTAGTCCCATATCACTAGCTGACTTTAAATGGTCTCCAGATAATACTCCAAGTCCACCTGAATATATAGGCAAACTTTCGTGAATAGCAAATTCTGTAGAAAAATATGCAATTTTTTTATCTTTATATTCAGGAAAAGTTTTATTAAACCATGTAGGCATAGACATATATTTATCAAGTTCACTCTTTACCAATTTCATATGAGAAACAAAACTTGTATCATCTGAAAGCTCTTCCAATCTTTCTTGTTTTACAATTCCTAACATTGCTGTTGGGCTATGGTAAGCTTCTTCCCATTTGTCTCTATCCAATCTTCTAAACAATTCTACTGCATCACTATTCCAGCACCACCACATATTTTCTGAAATATCAATTAAATCTTTTAAGTTTTCTGGCAAAGAAGGAACAACAACAAATTTTTTTGCTTTTGTAAGTGTAAAAGTTTCTTGTTTTTCATTAAATAAATCTTTATCTTTTAACATTATTTTCTCCTTAATACTATAGTGCTACTATATACATCCAAAAAACCAAAGCTAAAAAGAAAGAAAGAACCTTAAATGTCCAATTTAACATTATTCTTTTTTTTATATTTTTTAGTTTTATTTTTTTAAATTTTGATATTATCTTTTGAAATATGTTTTTTTCATATTTATCATCTTTTTCTTCTAACACTATACAATTTTCTTTTAAATCTTCAAGTAGTTTTTTAGCATTTGTATACTTTTCTATTTTGCCATCTATAACTATTGATATACTACCTGTTTCTTCTGAAACAACAATAACTATTGCATCTGTTAATGAAGATAGCCCCACCGCTGCCCTATGTCTAGTTCCTAGATGTTTTACCTCTATTTCTGTACTTACTGGAAGAACACAACTAGCTGCTTGAATTTTGCCATTTTTTATTATAACAGCACCATCATGAATTGGAGATTTTGTATTAAAAATTGATAACAATAATTCGTGTGAAACTTTTGCATCTAAAAATGTGGCTTGGTCAGTATACATTTTTAAAGAGAAATCTTTTTCTAAAACTATTAAAGCTCCTATTCTTATTTTACTCATTTCAATAACAGCTTCAACTATTTCTTCAAGAAAATCTACCTTTATACCTTTATTACTAAAAAATATTTTGCTACCTAACTTTGCAAGTCCATACCTAATTTCCGTTTGAAAAATTACAGCTAAAATAATAGCTACTGCAAGCCAAAATTTATTCATCAACCATGTTAACATTCTCAAATGTAAAATATCTCTTGCTAGTATAGTAATTCCAACAAGTATAATAAGCCCTATAACAATCTGTATTGTTCTCGTTCCTTTAGTAACTAACAATGTTCTATAAAAGATATATGAAACTATCAATATATCTAAAATATTAACTATGTAAGTTGACCATATTGCTACAAATAAATCCACTATATATTCCTTAATGCTTTAATTATTTTTAGTGACTTTTTTGTTTCCTTAACATTATGAACTCTTAATATGTCTGCCCCATTTAAAACAGAAACTATATTTGCAACAATTGTTGCAATTAATCTTTCATCTAAATCTACATCATCTATTATTTTAGCTAAAAAACTTTTATTTGATAATCCCACTAACAAAGGAACATTTAAAGATTTAAATTCAAATAATCTTTTTATTACTAAAGAATTATTTTCTACTGTTTTCCCAAATCCAATTCCTGGATCAACAATAATAGAATCTTTTTTTATTCCATTTTCTAACGAAAACTCTATTTGCTTATCTAAAAAGTTAAATATTTCGCTTATTACATTATTATATTTTATATCCTTTTGCATCGTTAAAGGAGTTTTCCTCATATGCATTAACACAACAGCAGCTTTATTTTTAGAGATTACTTTTGCCATATTTTTACTATATCTTAAAGCATAAATATCATTTATAATATCTGCACCTTCACCCAAAGCAACTTCTGCAACTTCTGATTTATAGGTATCAATAGATACAGGAATACTAGATTTTTTTCTAAATATTTTCAAAAAAGTTTTTATCTTTTTTACTTCTTCTCTTACTGCAATAGGTTTGGAGCCTGGTCTAGTAGATTCTGCTCCTACATCAATTATATCTGCACCATAATCTTGCATTTCTTTGGCAACTTCACATGCCAGGGTTTCATCTTCAATTCCATTTTTAAAAAAAGAATCTGGAGATAAATTTATTATTCCCATAATAAGTGGTTTGTTTGTTAATGATATTTTTTTTGTAGAACAAACTATTTGTTTTAATTGTGTTGAATTTATTTCTATTATTTTTTTTGATAAATCTTTAAGTCCAAAAGGTTGCTCTTTAATTTTTAAAGATATTTTTTCTATTTGATTTTTATTTGCACAAATTACAGCAGTTGATTTTCCTTTTTTAAACAATGAAACATCTTTACTAACTGATACATCTGCACCACAAGATATTGCTTCTTGTTTTAAAATATTTGCTGCTCTATTATCTATATTTTCTACTATAAAAGGTTCAGAAATTATTTTTTTTGAAAATTTATCATATACACACTTATCACAATTTGAATTTATAATAATTTTTTTTGCATCTTCCAAATTTTCTATTTTTAGTTTTCTAACTTTCATATTTACCATATAAATTGTTCTATTTTTTTAATATTAATAAAGATAGAGCTTCTTCTCTAGTTCTAGCATCTTTTAAAAATATACCTCTCATTGCAGAGGTTACCATCTTTGAGTCTGACTTTTTTACTCCTCTCATTGTCATACACAAATGTTCAGCTTCTATTACAACCATTGCACCGTTAGGTTTAGCTGCTTTCATTATTGTATCTGCTATTTGTTTAGCTAACCTTTCTTGTAATTGTAATCTATGTGTAAAAGCATCTACAACCCTAACTAATTTTGAAATTCCAACAATTCTATCTTTTTTGGGTAAATATGCTATATGAATTTTGCCAAAAAAAGGTAATAAATGATGTTCACACATTGAATAAAAAGATATATCTTTTACAATAACAATCTCTTCATAATCTTCCGTTTGATAGTAAACAGGGATTAAATTATCTATATCTTCTTTGTATCCTGAAAGAAATTCTTCATAGAAAGTAGCCACTCTTTCTGGAGTTCTTTTTATTCCCTCTCTACTTATATCTTGTCCAAAACCATCAAGCATCATCGCTACAGCTTTTTGAACTTTTTGTTTATCAAAACTAATTATTTTTTTCATTTTTTTTATCTATAACATAGTGGTACATTATATATTCTTGATTTTTTGGGTTTTT
>CAMVLN010000095.1 GCA_947168325.1 uncultured Elusimicrobia bacterium
CCTTATAATAAAAAAGTAGTTTTATATGTTTTACAATTAATGAAAAAAGAGATAGACTTTTGATTTTATATTTTTTATAAACTAAACCTTTATCGTTTATTCCCATCATAGATATTATAATATCCGGGTTATATTTTATTAAATTGTTTTCTATTTTTTCTGCAATTTTTTGTGTATTTGTACCACCTACACCTTCATCAATAACTATGAACTGTTTGTATTTTGATTTTTTGTCCAATATTTTCTGTAATATCGGAGGCCACTGTCCAGCAGTAGTTGATTCCCCTACACATAATATTGTAATTGTGTTTTGATTTTTTGTTATTTTATTTTTATAATTCTTTATTGTAGACAAAGTAAAGCTTGTTATCTGTAATCCTATTTCTAAAACTACTAAACTCAAAATTATTCCTAAAATTACTAACAATATTTTTTTTATATTTTCATAGATTATAAATTTTTTCATATTTTATTCTCTACTATATTGTTTTTTACTTTTTTATCTTCTTTATCTTTCCATATAGTTAACAAATAAAAAAGCATGTTATTCTACAACAAATTAAAAAGTTTTTTACAATTTTGTTTTTGTATTGGTTAAACACACAATTGACATTTTATCATTATTAAGTATATATTGTAAAATAACTTTTAAATTTAAAGAGAGATTAAATCTTCTTTGAATTATAATAAACCAACTAATTAATTAAAAGGTCATCAAACTTTTCTTTTTGTTTAACCAAAACAAGAGGAATAAGGAATGTAGGAAAGGCAATAAAGATTTAAGGCAAGCACAATGTAGTGCCAATAAAGCACAAAACGGGATTTAGACACAGACGATAACTTTAAAATTTGGGATTATTTTAATACCCAAAAGAAATAAAATCCTTCAATTTTATAATAAAAATTAAATCTTATTGTTAGCAATTAATTACTAAATTTTCTTTATTGTACATTATTTTTATATTATTTTTCACACAAATTGTTATTTGTCAACATCAATAAAATTTGTTCTATCTTTCGTAGTCAATTTCTGCATATATTTATCCTTCTCATTAAATGGTATTTTCACCATTGCTATATGGTTCCAGAATTTGCCATTTATTTTTTCTTTTATTAATTGCCTGTAAACTATATTTATTTTACCACTTCTTATATCTTCAAAAACTTCATCAACGGATTTTTCTTTAACCAATATGTCATCTGCTTCCCCTAAACAATGTTGTGATGTTAAACTACCACCAATTTTTTTATTTAAGGTTTTGCCTCTAAATCCACTTGTTATGATTATAGGTTTCCCATAATAATTTCTAATAGGTTATAATACATAATTGCATAAAACATACAAATTATTTATGTAAGATTTAACTTCCTCTTGTTGCAATAGTTGCAAATCTTTATGAGATGTAATTAAAAGTTCATCTAATGTAAAATGCAGTGATAATTTCAATTTTTTACCTTTTTTGAAATAAAATTTTTCTTGTTTCAAATTTTTGTTATTTTTTAAAATAAGATTTTTGTCATATTGTTTGTCAAACTAAAATAATTTGTTGTTTTTTCAATATTTTATTTATTTTTCAATATTGTTTTTATCAAACAAAATGTCAGCTATTTCCAAAAAAGAAATAACTTCTTATAGGTTAATATTGATTTTTATTTTGATTTTGATTATTTTTTTGATTATCTTTTTTTTTGCCAGTAATAAATGTATATATCACAGAAGCTAATGTTATGCTACATACCACTTGAAGCTACCTCAGGATGACCTTTTAGCAAAGAAAAGAAAGCCAACACTACAAGAGAAAATGCTATTATAAAAGCAAATACCTGCCCCAACAAAGATTGTATTATTTCTTTCTTCTCCATAGACATTCTATGTTCTACTTGACTTTTAAATGTTTCCACTATTATTTTAGCTGTTCCGCTATACACTTTGTCATAATCAGCTAATACTTGTGGAGGTGGTAAAGGAGCAGAATAAACTTGTTTAGAAACTAGTACTCTTTTTTAGTCAGCAGGTTTATTTTGAGTATTCATTTTTTACAGTATCAATAGCAAACTGCATATCCTGTCCGATTATTTTCCAATCGTTTTCTATTGCCTTTAAATCATCTTTTTCATACTCAACAGGATTTCCCCATATATTGAAAACAGAAAAAAAACCTTTCAAAAAATTCTTCATTTATTATCTCCTTATGTAATATTATAATCTTTCACAATCTAAAAATCAATATTATTAACCTTTCAAAGAATAAAACTTCAAAATCTCCAAGTAAGTTTTACAAAATTTCCTTTTATCACTTCCTTACTGATAGGCATATACAACCTATCAGTAAATTCAATTTTTGGCATATAAGAGCTTGTTTTAATTTTATGATACACAAGCCCCAATTTAGCAAGCCGTAGTATTCATACAAGTTTACTTTTTTGTTCTATCTGTTTTAATTCTGTTATTTTTTCAATAAGTTGTTTTGCTTTTTCATAAAGTTTTGCATCTGGTGGTAATTCATTTGTTTTTGTGTATATCTCATTAAATTTTCCAAGTGCATTACCGACAAACTTAACCCAATCAATTTTACTATTTTGTGGCATAACTTTTAGTGCATAGCTAACGGCTGTTGTAACATATTTATCAAGTATTTTTCATCATCTTTTTTTATTTTTGTTGCTCTAATAATCCAAATCAAAACAAAACAACAAATAACAATTACAACCTGCCATCCACCAAGTTTTTCAAACAAACTCTTACTTACTTCACCACCAACATCCGCAAACACATTTACAGCAAAACAAAAAATTGCCATAAACAAACTACACAACAACAAATACAACTTTTTCATAACTTCCTCCTTATTTTTTATAGCAAAGTAAATAATAAACTTCGCTAATTTTTTTATTTGTAAACTTAATAAATTAAAACTAATTTATACTCCCTAAAACTTTTAAAAACTTATTAGTGGAGCTGATAGGTTGCTCCACTAATTATTGGTGTTTTCATAACCTGCCTTTTTCTAAAAGAAAAAAGGGTTATTTCTATTTATGCAAAGAACATTACTGCTATATATCACCCTATCATTGATATTAATAATATCCAAGTTGCACATCTAACATTATTGGTTTATTCATACTGCAGCAATTCATAAGATATTTTAGTGTGTCTCTGCTGTTTATAAGAACTCCATCTTTTTCTTTCTTCCCCACTAAAATACAGCCTTCTGTATCTTTTACTGTGCTAATTTTATATCTATTTCCTTCTTTTAATATTCTATATTTGCCTTTTGGCAAATCTATTCCGTATTTGTTTTTGAGTTCTGTTCTTTTAATCTGCATTTTTTTATCTCCTCTATTGTCCTACCTAATATTTTCATTTCTTCGTGAGTAAAGTTTGTATTTCTTGTCGTATTACAAATATAGCAACAAGGAACAACATTGTCTTTAGTATGACCTTTTGTGTTATCTATTCTGTCAAGACCTATATCTTCTGTATCTCCACAATATATGCAAGGTTGTTTTACAAACTCTCTTACCCAATTAATGTCCAAATCGTTTTTTAACCCTTTATGCTTATCTCTTAATCTGTATGCTTGAACCCTCCTTACAATGCTTTTTTCTCTTTTTAATCTACTTCTTGATTTAACTACTATTTTTTTACCAAACAATATTTCTTCTGGAGTTTTATATTTCTCTTTTCTGTAATACCTTATTTTTACACCATTGTAATTTAGATTATATATTTTGCACCACTCTAATAAAGTTTTTTCTTCTCCGTTATAAATCAATTTGTTTAAGTTCCATAGGTTTTCAGTTCCTTTTTCTGTCCAAAAACAGTTCTCCTTACTATAAGGTTTAGTTATATCATATCTTCTACATATTTTCCCTTTAGCCCAAGTTCCTTGAACTTCTGCCATAAAAACATTATAATCTTTCCCCTCTTCAGGATAACCTATTAACTTACCTTTTTTTGTGTTTACAATGCTTCTCCAGCTATTAAAAGAACTTCCTTTGCTTCTATCATATCCTTTATAGTCTTTTCTGTTTTTCCAAGACAAAATTAGTGCTTCTGATTTTGTTAGATTTGGGTTTATTTTTTTAGTCATCTATTACTTCTACATATTCTTTAATATCTAAAACTTGTTTCTTCTTATCTATCTCTTGATATTTTAGCAAATTTTCTTGTCCTGCAAAATTTCCACTGTGTATTCTAACACCAGAAAAGAACGGCACATTAATTAATTCTGGCAGTTCTCGCTTAAATCTATTGCTTTGTGTAATTCTTACCTCGTATTTCCCGCAAGGAATACATGTCTGCCCGTATACCTTTGTATTTGTAAGATTATCTCCTCTATAAGTGTCTTCTAGTGTATCACAAATTAAAACTCCGTCAATAAACAGTTGCCCCATAGTGCAATCTTTTTTTATCAAGTATCTATTTATTTTTATATTCATATTATTTATCTCCTATCCTAGAAATTACTAATCTTTTTACATCACTTCTTACTTCTGTGAGCAATTCTAAAAGGTGTTTTATTTCTATATCTTTTATATTCTTATCTTTTTCTAATTCAATAATTTTTAAACTATTTGCCTCAACTTTTGGTGGCAAATCAAAAATCTTAAAAACAACTGCCAAAGCACTTGCTATAATTAGTAGACTTGGCAACAATGTAAATAAACTTTTTAATTTTTTTTGTTTCATATTAATCATTGCCCCCGCCAAAATCTCCACTGCCACTATTGCCAAAGAATTGTCCAGAAATGGTATCAAACATTCCATATTTGCCAGTTTGTGTATTAAGAACAGGAATATAATCTCTAACAATAACATCACCAACAAATATTTGTGTTGCATACATTTTGCCAATAAAGAATTGTGCTGGATTAGATAAAGATGAACCGTTATTGTCCGCAAACAAATATAAATTCCTACTTGAATAACTGTTTGAGGGAGAATCTTGAGGCCTTAAAGTTGCATTTGTTCCATTTATCTTAATATATGTATTATTGTATATATTACTTGCTTCAATTGTATATTTTGTATTCAACAACAATAATATATCGTTGCACCATTTGTCCCCATTTCCTTGTCCGCAAGATAAAATAGTATTGCTAGAAACTCTTTCATTATAATTTGTCATAATAAAATTTCTTTTATGTGGAGCAGTTGGTTCGTGGCAACCACAAATACATCTCCATGTACCACTGCTTGTACTTATAGAAAATTTTGTTTTTATCACAAACCCGTTCGGAGCCGATACTCCAGTATCAATATATTGTTGTCCAAAACCTTCAATATAATCAACTTTTTCGTATGGTTCTGGTGGTATTATTTCTGGTTTAGTCATCATCCCTGCAAGTAAAACAGATGTTCTTAAATCCATATCACCACTCCTTATAAAAACCTATTTTGTTAAAAATAAGAATCAAACAGGTTTTATTTGCCGAAGGACTAGGTATAGTTCCATCAGTCCACACAATGCCAGAATTATCAGTTATTACTGTTGCTGTTGAGCCTGAATTAAACTTGATAGTTGTTCCAAGTGGGCTACTATCAATACTTAAATTATCAAAAGTCAAACTAGTTAAATCTCCAAAATTATAATCTGCATTTACTTTTAATTTATTAGAACTATCAAAAGTTTTTGATGTTGAAACTAAATCTGTTATTTCTTCAGGATAACCTGTTATAGCCTGCCATTGTGTCCCGTCATAATAACACAAATTATCTTTTTGCTGATTTATTATTTTGCTTTCTTAATTCAATTCTTTGTTTAATTGAT
>CAMVLN010000096.1 GCA_947168325.1 uncultured Elusimicrobia bacterium
CTTACTTATTAATGTCTCTAATTGTCTGTGTACATTCGTTATATCTCTTTCTCCATTAAATTTCTTTTCTAGTTCCTTTATAACTATATATATAATATATATTTATTTATAGTGGCTTTTGGCTATACATTACTTCCATTACTTCCTTTACTTCCTTTACACTCGTTACACTTGCCAAATATCCTTCTACATATCCTTTTTACCTCTTATCTCCCCCTAGTTTATATTTGTTATTCCTTATTCAAATCTTATCCCTTCTATCTCTATGCTTACTTCTTGTCATGTCTTTGCTCTTATTATCTCTTCTATCTCTTCCTTTATGTTTTACTTGCTGTTAATACTTCACTTATTTCTTCTATGCTTATTGGCTACATATAATTATAATAATATTCCGCTTCCTTTTATCTTAAATATACTATTCCCTTTTACTTTTATCCCTATATTCTCTAATCCATACATTTTATTTTCTTCTTCTAATTTTCCATTTTTATTTTACTGTGCTTTAAACAATGCTTTCTGTAAACTTTCTGACATCCTTGAATAAAATTCTGGTGCTATTCCTTTTAACTCTTTCCATTTATATGTAGACCTATATATTTTATATATCGCATCTTCACTAAAATCTATTCCCATATCTACTAATTTTTCTGCCAACTTCACCATTATTAGAGTCAACATAGATTATGTACCTTTTTTATAACATATAAAGAACAGATAAAAAGAGATGAAAAAAATGGAAAACAAAATAATAAATAGTATTGTTTAATTATGAAATAACAGATAAAGTCCAAAGGTTAAAAGAGAAAAGAGTAAACTACAAAGAAATGGAAGAACTATTGGGAATCAAAGGAAGAACTTTGAGGAATTGAAAAAACTTACATAAAAGATGAGGAATAAGATGGTTAAATCTTCGAAGAATAGAATAACCGAAAAAAAGTGCTAACAGATAGTATGTTAAGAATAATAGAATAAATAAGGTAAGAAAAACCATATTATGACAAAAGAAAATTACAAGAAATATTATTATCAAAAGGATATGATTTAAATTAAGCACAATCTGATATTTTTCTTTAAGAAAATTTGTAAAATATTCACAAAAAAAACATAATTACTTTAGAATTCATAGACATCTTTCTTTCAATAACAGATTATTTTCACCTATGAAATTTTTATCTTTTAAAAACAGAAAAATGTCCTCAATCCTAACATAGCCAAAATAAAAGAAAAAGATTTACAGCTGACACTTCATTACAATTACTGTTTTACTTATATAATCGTTTTCCCTGACTCTAACTCAAATAAGTGAATTTTTTTCAAGTCAAAAACAAGTTCAATTGATTGGTTAGGAGTAGTCTTGTTATTAGAATCAACTTTTGCAACCATGATATTTTTACCTGTATTAAAATGTAAATAAATTTCACTACCCAACGGTTCTACAATATCTACAGTTGCATTGAAACTAGCTGTAACCTGATGAGAAATATTTAAAAATAGTTTATCATAAATATCTTCAGGTCTTACTCCCATAACAATTTTCTGTCCAACAAAATTGACAAGCTTATCCTTCATAAAATCAGGGACATGAATATCAAAAGACCCTTCTTTTAACACTAAATTATCATTTTCTTTAACGATATCAACATTAAAGAAATTCATTGGCGGAGTTCCTATAAATCCTGCAACAAATTTATTTAATGGTTTATCGTATAGTTCTAACGGCCCTGCTATTTGCTGAACAATACCATCTTTCATAACACAAATCTTATCACCCATAGTCATAGCTTCTATTTGGTCATGTGTAACATATATCATTGTACTTTGTAATCTTTCATGTAACTTCTTCAGTTCTGCCCTCATTTGAACTCTAAGTTTTGCATCAAGATTAGAAAGAGGCTCATCAAACAAAAAAACTTTTGGCTTTCTAACAATTGCCCTACCAACAGCCACTCTCTGTCTTTGACCACCAGAAAGTTGTTTTGGTTTTCTATCTAATAAATGGGATATACCTAATATATCAGATGCTTCATTTACTCTTTTTTCTATTTCTTTTTTACTATATCCCCTTAATTTAAGGGCAAAAGCCATATTTTGATAAACTGTCATGTGAGGATATAGTGCATAACTTTGAAAAACCATTGCTATATCTCTATCTTTTGGAGGAACATCATTAACTCTTATGCCATCAATATAAATATCCCCTGCAGTAATATCTTCAAGCCCAGCAACCATTCTCAATGTTGTAGTTTTGCCACAACCAGAAGGACCTACAAGAATACAAAACTCTTTATCTTTAATTTGCAAATTAAAATCTTTAACAATTTTGATGTCACCATAACTTTTATAAACATTCTTTAAAACAATCTCAGCCATCTAGCCTCCAAAATGAAGTTACAAATATAAAAAATATAAAGTTGTACTCTAATTATCAGTTGCAATTATATATTTTTACTAAAATTCAGTCAAATTTTTGTAATTGTTTAAAACATAATATACTATTGAAAACAACGATAAATTAAATTAGAAAAAAACTTTTTAAACAAGAGAATAAGAGAATCGTTCAGTTTAATAATAAAAAACTACTTTGTTATTAAACATACATAAAATATATAAAACTACAAAGTTCTACTTCAATTGTGTAAAAAATTTTTTATCTGATATGTAATGAAAGTACTAAAATTTTATTTGTGTACCAAAATATACCGCTATTGCAGGCATTTTAGTAATAGGATAATTGTCTACATCTCTATCTAGAAACATTTCATATTCCTGATTTGTTAAATTTTCACCATTAACAAATAATTTTACACTATCGTTTACTTTAAAAATTAATTTTGCACTTAAAACAGCAAAATCATTTAATCTTCCTTGTTTATTATCTTGACTATAATAATTACCAATATACATACTGTTCAATGCTAAATTCCATCTTGAAGTTTTAAAATTTATATTTAAATCTAATTTATCTTGAGGTCTACCTTGTGTATGTTTACATGCATCAAAATAAGTATATCCTGCTTGTAAATCCATAAATTTGCTAAATATATAACTCAAATAAAGTTCTGCACCTTTAAATTCATAATCTCCTACATTTTGTAAAAGCATTTGCGATGGGGCTATTTTGTTTGGAGCTTTTTGAATTAAATTATCTCCTTTCATAACAAACAATGTAGTATTAAAAATAAAATCATCTTTTTTAAAATCTATACCGATCTCATAACTATCAACAGTTTCATTTTTTAAATTTTCATTTCTTGGAGGAACTAAATAAAGCTCATTTAAGTAAGGACTCCTAAAACCTCTACTATATAAACCTTTAATTCGTACATTTTCTATAAACTGATATTCTAATCCTGCTCTAGGTACAAATTGTTCACCTGAAACTTCATTATTGTTATATCTTACACCAGCCAAAGCTACAAAATTGTTTGTAAAATTATGTTTATCTAAAACATAAAAAGCATATTCGTACAATTTCCATGTACCAATATTCATTTTACCATATGAAGATTGAGATAACAGTTTGCCTTCTTGTTGCTTATAATCTACCCCAATTTTTAATAAATCATCATCTCTTATTTCCCAATCATAGTTTGCCATCACACCAATTAAACTATCTTTTGAATGCCACGAATTTGAAAATTGATGATCACCATCATTTTGATATGCCCTAACGGATAATGTTTGCCTTGAATAAAGTTTATCTAAATTTATCTGGTAAGAGTTTCTATGATAATCTTCCCAATAATTATTTAAATAAACTTTACCACCATCTTTGGTTCTTGTTTCATGTTCATGTTTTAAACCCTGAAACTGTTTTGCTTCAAAAACTAATGAAGACCCATCTCTAAAAATATATCCTATTTTTTCATACAAATCTGTTGCATTATATTGTGAATTTGGTAAATGCCCATCACTTGTTATTTTATTCACTGATACTTCGTATATTATATTTTTTTGTAAGCCACCCAAATATATTTTTCCATTTTGAGTATTAAATGAACCAAAAGAAATATCTAAAATTCCTTCAAATGGTTTTATAGGTGTTTGTGTAATTATATTTATTACCCCACCTAAAGCACCACTACCATATAAAACACTATCTGGTCCTTTTGTTATTTCAATTTTAGCTATATTACCTGCTGCAAGCATAGAATGAGAAACTCCACAACCAAACAAAGACATAAATTCTGGTTTACCATCAATTAAAACTATTATCCTTCTACAATTATCTCCAAAACCTCTGATGACTGGGTCTGTTCTTCCAGTATTTCCTGTTTTTTGAACAATTATACCTGGAAGATTTTTTACAACTTCCAAAGCTTGAACAGGATTTATTTTTTCTATATCTTGTTTTATTATTTCTTGAGTTGTCGTGATAGTATCTTGTTGCTTATATAGTTTTTCTAAACTCAAAGTTATATCTTCTGCAAAAGCAAAAGATACACATAACAATAATACACTTAATGCAATAACTTTGTTCATAAATATTCCTTACAATTAAATAATATACCCATAACTTTGAATTGTACAAAAAGCTATGATTTAGCATAATCTATAATAACATATTTTATTTAATATTTTACATATTTTTTTGCAATAAAATTTTGTTTATTAAATTATTATAAGTTTTGCCAGCAAAATATGAACTTCTAACATATTTTCCACTAACACAAATTTTTATTCCTATTTCTTGAGCTTTTTTTTGAAAATATTCAAATTCCTCTGTAGAATATTCTTTTATAATATCTATATTATTTTTTAGTGGTTTAATATATTGTCCTATTGTTAAAATATCACAATTTATTTTTTTTATATCATTAAATAATTTTAATAATTCTTCTTTGCTTTCACCAAGTCCAAGCATAATTCCCGTTTTTGTGATAAAACCTTTTTGTTTAGCATACTCTAAAATTTTTAAAGATCTATCATAATCTGCCTCTTTTCTAAATTTGTATAAAGAAGGAACGGTTTCTATATTATGTGAGAAAACTTCAAACTTTGTTGATAAAACTATATCTAAATTTTTAGTTATCCCTTTAAAATCCGGAACCAAAAGTTCTATTTTTAAACTTGGATTTTCTTTTTGTAAAGTATTGACTACGGTTCTAAAGTGAGTTGCTCCGCAATCGTCTAAATCATCCCTTGTGACAGATGTTATAACTACATAACTTAATTTTAAAATTTTTATCATATTAGAAAGCTTTTGAGGTTCTTGTAAATCAATTGGCAAAGGTATACCATGTTGTGTAGCACAAAAAGCACAATTTCTAGAACAAATATTTCCTAGTATCATAAATGTTGCAGTTTTATTTTTGAAACATTCTTCAATATTTGGACACTTTGCACTTTGGCAAACGGTATAAATTCTTTTATGTTTAAATTGTTTTTTTAGTTCATCAAGTTCTACTAAACTTATTCTTTTCTTTTCCATTTATTTCTTCTTAAAACTTACTTTATAATTTAATTTATAGATTTTTAATCTTGTTTAAATTTAGCATATAAAATTATTAAAATACATTACTTTGTTATTTGCTCGCAAAAAGCTGTATTAACTTTTCATATTTGATTTTCAAAATATATAACTCATAAATTTTATTACATAAAATAATATACAAATGGTATTTCTACTTTTTTCTCATATTTTTCTGAAACTTCAAAATCTTTCATAAATAGTCTTTCTAATAATTCGTTTACAGTTTTTATGCGCAACATATTTCTTCCTCTATGCTTTCTGACTTTGCCCCTGGCAGC
>CAMVLN010000097.1 GCA_947168325.1 uncultured Elusimicrobia bacterium
TTTACAAAAAGCAGATAACTGTATAAGACTTGATCCTGAAGAAACTGCTATTTTAATACAGAACAAAGATACTGAAACTATACAAGAAATGTATCAACTTGCATATAAACTTAAACATGAAGTTTATGCCAATAGGCTTGTTTTATTTGCTCCATTATATTGTAGTGATGAGTGTGTAAATAGATGTAAATATTGTGGTTTTAGAGGTGATAACGGAGTAATGAAAAGAAAAACATTAACTCAAGCAGAAGTTGCTGAAGAAGTTAAAGCTATGATAAATGAAGGGCAAAAAAGAACAATTTTAGTTTTTGGAGAATCCCCAAATTCCGATGTAAATTATATGGTTGATACAATAAGAACAACTTATTCCACAAAAACTAATAAAGGGGAAATAAGAAGAGCAAATATTAATGCTGCACCTTTATCTGTGGAAGAATATAAAAAACTTAAAAAAGAAGGTATAGGGACGATTCAAGTTTTTCAAGAAACTTATCATCACGAAACTTACAGATATATGCATCCACAAGATACGATAAAAGGTAATTATAGGTGGAGACTCTATTGTATGGATAGAGCATATCAAGCTGGATGTGATGATATGGGACTTGGAGTGTTATTTGGTTTATACGATTGGAGATTTGAGGTTATGGGGCTTTTGTATCATACAATACATCTAGAAAAAAAATTTAATGGGGTTGGTCCACACACAATATCATTTCCAAGAGTGACAGTTGCAAATTCTACTCCATTAAGCCAGCAATTAAAATATAAAGTTAGTGATGAAGATTTTAAAAAGTTGGTAGCAATTATAAGGCTTTCTGTTCCTTATACTGGGATGATATGTACAGCAAGAGAACCTAAAGCAATAAGGGACCAAGTTATAAAGTTAGGAGTATCTCAAATGGATGCAGGGACAAGAATAGGTGTTGGGGCTTATTCAAAAACAAAAAAAGCAAATGAGCTAAAAGATGCAGAACAATTTACAATTAGAGATGAAGTATCTCTTGATAAATTTTTAAAAGATATTTGTGAAATAGGTGAAATTCCATCTTTTTGTACAGCATGTTATAGAGCAGGTAGAACAGGTGAAGAGTTTATGAAGTATGCTAAAACACAATTTATACATAATTTCTGTATGCCAAATGCTATACTTACTTTTAAAGAATATATTATAGATTATGCCTCAAAAGAAACTGAAAAAATTGGCAACAAAGTTATAGAAAAATATTTGAAAAAACTTGAACGAACAAAATATTATGATAAACTTATTAATGGTTTAAAAGAAATAGAAAACGGTAAAAGAGATGTTAGGTTTTAAACGTGTGAATAAGTAGTAAACAATTTTGTTTAATAATGTTTCTTTCTGTATTAGAAAGTATTGTATAATTAAAAATATTTTATTTGTAATAAATTTTGCCATATATAAGTTAAAAAATTTTAGGTTATAATTATTAAGTATTTATTAAAATAAAAATAATAAATATAAACAAAATTATGAAAAATATTGGAATGATTGCAGGTAATGGTAGATTTCCTTTTCTTGTTGCTAAAGAAATTAGAAAGCAAGGAGATAGGGTTATCACTGTTGCCTTAAAAGAAGAAGCAGATAAAGATATTGAAATTTTTTCTGATGAAACTGTATGGTTATCTGTTGGGAAAATTCAAAAAATAATAGATGCTTTTAAAGATAGAAATGTTGATACTGCGATAATGGTTGGGCAAGTTAAACATGCAAAGATATATTCAGCAATAACTATGGATTTAAGAGCAATTAAGATTATGACATCTTTAGTTAATAAAAAAACTGACACAATTTTAGGTGCGGTAGTTAAAGAATTTGAAAAAGAAGGAATATCTTTTCTGCCTTCTCATATATATTTGAAAGATTTACTTGCCAAAAATGGAGTTATTGCAGGTAAAAAATTAAACTCTTTTGAAACTAAAGATGCAGAGTTTGGTTTTAAAATGGCAAAGGCAATTGCTGGTCTTGATATTGGCCAAACAGTAGTTGTAAAAGATAAATCTGTTTTAGCAGTAGAATCAATAGAAGGAACTGATGAGTGTATAAAAAGAGCATATAGTCTTGGTGGAGACAATGCAATAGTGGTAAAAGTTGCAAAACCAAACCAAGATTTTAGGTTTGATGTACCCGTTATAGGGACAAGAACAATTGATACATTAAAAGACAACAAAATAAGGGCAATGATTATAGAAGCAAATTCTACACTTATTTTAGATAAAGATGTTGTAATAGAAAAAGCAAAACAAACAGGGGTTACAATTATTGCAATGTGATTGTTATAAAAAATATAGTATAAAACTGCCAAAAATTTTTATTAATATTAACAAACGGTTATTGTTTTTGAAATATAAATATATAAATTCTAAACAATTATATTGGTTTTAAGTGTTGCTGTAGTAACTTAAATTTGCCAACTGATTGTTTAGGTTAGAGTACATATTTGATATTCAAATAAGTAACTGGTTCAAAAATATAAAATGGTGAATATATCTATGATCAATATAATTTATTGACAGAGAATAAGAAAAGTGATAAAATCGTAGGGAGCAGATGAGTATATTAAGCAAGGGTGCTTAAAAAGATTTAGTTCTTTTTGCACCCTTGCTTTGTGTGAAGTATAAAAAATTAGTGCATTTTATTTGTTTTTAGAGCTAATTTGTATATAAATTCACTGTACAAAATCTACTTTATCTACTTTGGAGGTGCTTTGGTGGATAAGCAAAATTTGTTTTTAGTATGTAAAGAACAAATATCTAGTAAGATAAAGGCACTTCTATCATTATCTACTAATTCTTTTTCGATTACTGAAATAGGCAATTCGGGAAACGAAGCTTTAAGAAAAATTATTAAAGTTATACCGGATGTTATTATTGCAGATTATTCTTTGTTGGATATGAATGGTTTTGAATTTGCAACAAAAGCAGAAGATTTAAAAATATGCCCGATAATAATTCTTGCAAATCCTCTTCAAAGTGATTATATTGATGAATTAAAAAAAGATTCTTTAAACATATTCTGTATAACAAAACCTATAAAAAAACAAGTTTTGATACATACCATAGAGTTGGCAGTAAGATTATCTCATAAATTTCATGCAATAGAAAAGAAAATTTCAGATCTTGAAACACAAATTGAAGAAAGGAAAAATGTTGATAGAGCAAAAGGTCTGTTGATGAAAAAATTTAATATGGATGAAAATACTGCATATAATAATATAAGAAAAAAAGCTATGGATTCTGGAAGGACTATCAATGATATAGCCAAAACAATAATAAAAATGTTTGAGAAGTTTAAAGAAGAATAATAATGTATGTGTATAGAAATATATAAATTTTTGTAAAGCAAAATATTTATATACTACTAGATGCATCTATGCATCTAAAGAAATCCGGAGTATTTTTATGATAAACAATTTAAAAAGAAAGAAAGCTACATTGGAATTATCCAACGGAATGAAATTTGAAGGAAGATTAATTGGTTATGATTCTGCTGTAAGTGGTGAAATGGTTTTTAATACAGGTATGTTGGGGTATAGTGAATCAATGTCTGATCCGTCATATATAGGGCAAATATTAGTTTTTAGTTTTTGCCTTATAGGAAATTACGGAGTACCTAAACTAAATACAGAAAATTTTTTAAAATCTTATGGGCACGAAAGTGTTTCAATTAAAACTCAAGGGATAGTTGCCTCTGAAATTTTTGATGAGTGTTATCACTATGGCAGTGGAGTACCACTTGAACAGTGGATGATAGAGCAGAAAGTTCCAGGGATTGTAGGTATAGATACAAGGTATTTGGTTCAAACGATAAGAAATACTAAAAATCTTTTTGGTTGGATAGTTCCGCAAAGTTGCAAAAAAGAAAACACAATAAAAAAGTTTCATTTTGTTGAAAATTTTAAAAAAGATGAATATATAGATCCTTCAAAATTTAATTTAATGCCAACAGTTTCTTGTTCTGAAAGAAAAATTTTTGGAGTGGGGAAAAAGAAAGTTGCTGTTGTAGATTGTGGTGTTAAATGGAATATTTTAAGAATGTTAGTAGATAAAGGTTGTCAAATAGAGTTGATTCCATGGGATACTGATTTTGCTACGGTAGAAGCAGATGGCTGGCTTATAAGTAATGGTCCCGGGGATCCTAGAAATACAGGTGATTTGGTAGAAAAAGTAAAAGTTTTATTACAAGGAAATAAACCTATTTTAGGGATATGTTTAGGCCATCAAATAATTTCACTTGCAAGTGGAGCGAAAATAAAAAAAATGCCTTATGGACATAGAAGTCATAATCAACCTGTATTTATTATACCCGAACAAAAAGCTTTTATGACAAGCCAAAATCATAGTTATACGGTAGATGTTTCTACTATAGCACCGGATTGGGATTTATGGTTTGAAAATGCAAACGATAAAGGTGTTGAAGGAATAAAACATAAAACAAAACCATTTATATCTGTACAATTTCATCCTGAAGCATCCAGTGGACCAAACGATACAGGTTGGATACTTACGGAATTTATAAAAAGCTTATAAGCTGAGAAGGTGATAAGCTGAAAAAGTTAAAAAAATAACTTATCAGCTAAGAAAAACTAAGTTTTTCGTCCAATCTTATCAACTTATCAACTAAAAAATTTCGGAGAAATTTTTTATGATACTAAATTTTTTAAAACACAAAGGAAATAAAAAGCAAAAAGTAATTCTTCTAGGTTCAGGGGCATTATCTATTGGACAAGCAGGAGAATTTGATTATTCTGGTTCTCAAGCTGTTAAGGCTTTACAAGAAGAAGGGCTTGAAGTTATTGTTATAAATCCCAATATAGCTTCTGTTCAAACTAACACAGATAAGGATAAAAAAGTATATTTGTATCCTGTAACACCTTTTTGGGTAGAAAAAATTATCAAACAAGAAAAACCTATTGGAATAATTTCAAGTTTCGGTGGGCAAACTGCACTTAATTGTGTTATTGAACTAAATAAATCCGGAGTATTAAAAAAATATGGAGTTGAAGTTTTAGGTACACCAGTATCATCTTTAGAAATGTCTGAAAACAGAGATTTGTTTTCAGAAAGGATGAAACAGATAAATGTTCCTATTCCTGCAAGTAAAGCAGTATCTTCTGTAGAAGAGGCCATTAAAGTTGCAAAAGAAATAGGTTATCCTGTTATAACAAGATCTGCTTTTGCTTTAGGTGGGCTTGGTAGTGGTCTTGCTGAAAACGAAGAAACTCTCAAACAACTTGCACATAATGCATTGATGTGTGTTCCACAAATTTTAATAGAAAAGTCGTTATACGGTTGGAAAGAAATAGAGTATGAAGTAATGAGAGATAGACAAGGCAATTGTATTACAATTTGTAATATGGAAAATTTTGATCCTATGGGTATACATACAGGAGATTCTATAGTTGTTGCTCCTTGCCAAACAATAGACAACATTGAAAACAATATGCTTAGAGATACGGCTATAAAAATTGTTCATAGTATTGGTGTTATAGGGGAGTGTAATGTTCAGTTTGCATTAAGTCCGTATAAAAAAGAATTTTATGTTATAGAAATTAATGCAAGACTTTCAAGGTCTTCTGCTCTTGCTTCAAAAGCAACGGGCTATCCTATTGCATATATAGCTGCAAAAGTTATTTCAGGCTTTAATTTGCTTGAACTTAAA